>CAZCAK010000350.1:0-2297 GCA_964496605.1 uncultured Acidiferrobacteraceae bacterium
GCGTGCGCGTGACGTTGTTACCATCGGGCCGGTTCATTGCGCGGGGTCGTCCAACGAATCGGATAAAGGAGCGGTGGAATTACTCGGTTTAGCGTTCTTCTCTTTGGCGGTGTCTTTGGTTGTGCCATTTTCAGGCGACGGGTTCGGGCTTGCGTCGGTGCTCAGAACGAAGATGAGGAATCCCTGGTTGTTCGCGTCGGCCGTGATTTTGTAATGGACCGGTTCCGCGAATTGCACCATCAGATGAAACGGGTCGAGGGCCATATCGGCGGTGCCATGATTGTTATAGGACACCCAGAACATTGGAACGATATCGTTTGAGGGGGCGCGCATAAATTCAGTGGTCGGTGCGCCTTGCATGCCCTGATTGTTTCGATCCATAGTGGGGTCGCTCATGGATCGGCCGGTCGACATTCCAGTATTGCCACGATTCAGCGTAAGGTCGTTAAAGTAGATATGCAGAATGGTGCTGTGATCGGGTGGAAAGTGATGCGTGTAAATTAACGGGCGTGTCACCAGGATATGAATGACGCCGACATCGTTCTGTTTATATACCTCGATGCGATTTAACAGATCGCCGAATGAGGTGAGCGGCCAGGTCAGCGACAATATCCAGGTCGCAATAGAGGTCAGCTTGCACAAGCGCTTCGAAGTCTGCATGGTCTTATATAATCATTTTTGTCTGGAGTACCGGTATTCGGCGGCAAGGAGCCGGTGTCAGTATGCGTACAGGCTTGCTGTGTGGGAAGGGCAACGTTTTTTTCACACGCGAACCCCCGATTGTCGCCGGATACAGTCCTTCAGTCCGTGCTGTAGAGCAGCTCACGGGTAATTTTGATCGCTCGTGGCAGACTAATCGGTTATTTTGTCGCGATGGTACACATCTTAGGCGCCGCGAAAATTAAGAAGCATATGAAACGCGCGTCGCGCACCCCTTGTTCACCATAACGCTATGAGCTTAATTTTTTTAGGCCTTAGCGCGCTACTCATCGCAGTTAACGTCGCAGGGCTGGCGTTGTGGCTGCGACCGTGGTTACCGCATCATGCCGTCGCAAAAGCTGCAGCGATAATCGGCGGTTGCTTGCTGTTGTTCTTTATCGAGCACTTTGTGGGCTTGGGCCACCTGACTTGGGTGTGGCCGCCGAGCACTTTATTCGCTTTGGTCGCGCTCTATCGCGCGCGAGTTCAAATTCGACAGGGCCTGTGGCGCGAAGAGCTACCGTTTCTCCTCGTGTTTGCATTGGCGTTGGTGTGGAAGTTTTCTTTTCCCAATATCGACGCGCATGCCGAGCAGCTGACCGATCTCTCGTTCATTGCGAGTTATTCATCGGGCGTACGTTTGCCGCCGCGGGATTATTGGCTGCCAGATCAGCGTCTCGACGTTTACTATTCCTTTCAGCATTACGGCGCAGCCTTGCTTGGGCGCATTTTTGGCGTGACTGTGGGCTACGCCATGAATCTCGCGACCGCGCTGCTATTGGCATTACAAGCTAGCCTCATTTGGTTTATCGCCGCTCGCCTACGTGCGCCGCGTTGGTCGCGCGGCCTATTGGTGTACGCCGTCATGTTGGGCGGTACCGGCATTGCACCGCTGACGCATTTTATTTTCGATCAGGCGAAGCCGGGCCAAGACGCGGCATACAGCGCGACGATGAACATTTGGTCCAATGTGCGCTTCGCCGGCATGTTCGATGCCGAAGTGGTCGATAATCGCCTAAGCCGCGCGCTGTTTCCAAAGTCGCAGCCGGACGTTCCCGCGCGCGATCTACCGTTGGAGACGATCGGCTATCTCACGTTGCAAGGGGAATATCACGCAACACAGGGCGGATTTTTATTGTTGTTCTTCGCGCTCGCCTGTCTTGCGCTCCTGGAGTGTGGTGTCGCGACCGGTACCGTCGCCGCTTCCGAGCGTTTCACGCCGCGTGTGGCGCAGGCGCTGCTCGTGGCGAGCGTACCGCTTACGCTCATCACGAACGCCTGGGTGTTTCCATTGCAGGCGGCGTTGTTATTCGGTTGGTTGATCTATCGTTATGCGCGCACGGCGCCGCCCGCCTGGCCGGCGTTGTTCCTCGGCGGCACCATTGCACTGGCGCTGGCCTATCCCTGCATTAGTTACTTGGCACCGAATGCCTTGGTGGTGCCGATTCGATGGGTGCTTCCTATCGACCACACGCCGCTCAATCGGTTTGTCGCAATCCATTGGCCGACATTAGCCTTGCTCGCGCTTGCAACCGCATTGATACCGCGTCAACGCTCCGCGGCCTTGGTGGTGATCGTGTTCGGCGTGTTATTGCTCG
>CAZCAK010000351.1:0-2264 GCA_964496605.1 uncultured Acidiferrobacteraceae bacterium
GCAATATCAGGAGGATTGTTCCTGTGGACAGCCCTTTACGCGATGACGCTTTATTTCATTCGGTGGCTTCTAATTTCCGATCTCTCCCGGATGTATAGTTTAATCCCATGGAGTCTTAGTTATATTGGACCGGGCTACCTGGCTGCACGGATCGCTAAGAAGCAGATGGTTCTGCACGGTTTTTTAATAGGTGCAATTGGCAGTGTTGTATGGTTACTGCATTCGGAGCTTTATCACTCGTTCAGTTTGCGCGTTGCAATAAACGTCATATTGAACGTTTCTCTCTCTATCGTTGGTGCACTGTTAGCGCGTCGTTCACTGTCCGCCCAAAGTCCATGAGCCTGTATTCGGTAATTCAGCCTATCTGTCTTTGATCGTAATCGTTTAATATCCACCGTTGTAACGCCTTTAGCGCGCGATATGTACTCGGAATTTTTCCATGGCTGATCTGCGCATTGCAATGGCGCAATTGAATTTGTTAGTCGGCGATCCAGCGGCGAACGCGGACAAGATCGTCGCAACGATTGCGCGTGCACGCGATGAGCTGAAGGCGCAGTTGGTGGTGTTTCCGGAGCTGAGCCTTTCCGGCTACCCGCCGGAGGATTTATTGCTGCGTCCGAGTTTCCACCGCGCCGTGACACGCGCGTTGCAACGTGTGACACGCGCCGCCAAGGGTATCGATGTCGTGATCGGTTTTCCGCGCGCGGTCGGCGCCCGTTTGTACAACGCCGCGGCCGTATTGCGTGACGGCAAGCGCATCGCGACGTATCACAAACACCTCTTGCCAAATTACGGCGTGTTCGACGAGAAGCGTTATTTTCTTCCCGGTCGGCGTCCTTGCGTCGTCGATATCGCGGGCGTGAAGGTTGGCATCACCATTTGCGAAGATGCCTGGGCGCCGCCGCCGATTGCCAAAGCGGTGAAGGCCGGCGCACAGTTGGTGATCAACATCAATGCCTCACCGTACGACTGTAATAAAACTGTGGCGCGTGCCGAAGTCGCGTCGGCGCGCGCGCGCGAAAACGGTGTGCCGATCGTGTATGTGAATTTGGTCGGCGGCCAAGATGAATTGGTGTTCGATGGCGATTCCTTTGTCGTCGATGCCCTGGGTCAAGTGACGCAGCGCGCGCCGACCTTCGTCGAGGACCTATCGCTGGCGCTGGTGGAGTTGCGCGATGCGCGTGCACAGCCGCGGGCCGCGCCGGTCGCACCAAGTTTAAGCCTGGAAGAAAGCGTCTATCGCGCCCTGGTACTTGGGGTGCGCGATTACACCGATAAAAATGGTTTTCGCGGTGTGGTCTTGGGTCTGTCGGGCGGTATCGATTCGGCATTGACGCTGGCGATCGCGGTCGATGCCCTCGGCGCCGAGCGCGTACATGCGGTGTCGATGCCATCGCGCTATACCGCGCAAATGAGCATCGACGACGCGCGCGCCGAGGCCGAGGCGCTCGGCGTTCAATTCAGCGTACTATCGATCGAAGCGGCATTCGCTGCATTCTTGTCGACCTTGAGCGCAGAATTCGCCGGCTGCGCGCCGGACGTCACCGAAGAAAACTTACAGGCGCGCGTGCGCGGCAGTCTGCTCATGGCGATCTCGAACAAAAGCGGCAAGATCGTCCTCACGACGGGTAATAAAAGTGAAATGGCGGTCGGCTACGCGACCTTGTATGGCGATATGGCCGGCGGTTTCGCGGTGATTAAAGATGTGCCGAAGACCTTAGTCTATCGCCTGGCGCGTCTGCGCAATCGCGACGGTGTGGTGATTCCAGCACGCGTCATCGAGCGCGAACCTAGCGCTGAACTCGCGCCGAATCAGCGTGATAGCGATAGTCTGCCGCCTTATCCAGTTCTCGACCGCATTATCGAGCAATACATCGAGCACAATGCCGCATTCGAGCAAATCGTCGCCGAGGGCATCGATGCGCAGACGGTACGACGTGTGATTCAGCTCATTCATCGTGCCGAGTACAAGCGCCGACAGGCGCCACCGGGCGTGCGCATTACGCCGCGCGCCTTCGGCCGCGATTGGCGTTACCCGATCACGACGGGGTTCGGCAAAGATTGAGTTTGTGATACCTTAACGGCAGTCCAGCACTTCCGCGCCCGGGGCGACACAATGAAAAAAATCGAAGCGATCATCAAGCCGTTTAAATTGGACGATGTACGCGAGGCCTTATCGGAAGTCGGCGTCACCGGTATGACGGTGACAGAGGTGAAGGGCTTCGGCCGCCAAAAAGGCCATACCGAACTCTATCGTGGTGCGG
>CAZCAK010000352.1:0-2248 GCA_964496605.1 uncultured Acidiferrobacteraceae bacterium
GCCGTCCATATTCCCGACGCGCATATTGGCCACCATTTGCGGTGGGGGCACGGTAATGGTCTTCACCTCTTTCATGGGATTGATGCCGTGCGCGGCCAGCCAGTAGTACAGCCACATCGCGTGCGTGCCAGTGGGAAACGTCTGCGCGAAGGTATATTCGCGCGGTTGCGCCGCGATTAATTTCGCGAGGCTGGCGCCGTCGGTCACGCCCTTGCCATGCAATTGCTCTGATAGGGTGATGGCCTGGCCGTTGTGATTGAGATTCATCAACACCGCCATGTCTTTCTTCGGTCCGCTCACACCGAGCTGCACGCCGTAGATCAACCCGTATAGGACGTGCGCGGCATCGAGTTCGCCGTTGACTAACTTATCGCGCACCGCAGCCCAAGATGCCTCTTTGCTGGGCGTGATCTTGATGCCATATTTTTTATCGAAACCCATTTCCGCCGCGACCGCGACCGAGGCACAATCGGTCAAGGGGATGAAGCCAATTTTGACTGCGGTTTTTTCCGGTGCATCGGAACCGGCGGCCCAGGCCGCGGAACGCAAACCGCCGGGGATTAAACCGGCAACGCTCGCGGCAGCGAGACCACCGGCCCCTAATTTCAAAAAACGCCGGCGGCTTAAGCGCGGCGCGATCCATCGGTTTTTATGTGTCATCGTGTGCCTCGAATGCGCCCGCGGGCGCGTTGGATAATGCGCATCCTGGATCGCTCCCGGATCGCGTTTGTTACCGCGCGCGTTCCTCGCGCCGCACGCGAATGTAAATCACTTTTGCGCCAACAACTCCTCTGCCTTGACGATGGTTTGCGCAATGTCATAAACACGCTTGCCACGATCCAAGGCCATTTTCCTCAAGGCTTGATACGCCAATGGCTCGGCCAGGTCGCGACGGCGCATGAGAATCGCCTTGGCGCGCTCGATCGCCTTGCGTTCCTGCACGCCCGCGACTAAACGTCGCATCTTCAATTTCAATTCGCGTCCCTGTTCAAAGCGTGCCATCGCGACGGCAATGATTGCGGCGAGACGCGTCGGCGCGAAACCGTCGACAACAAACGTCGTGACGCCAGCCTTGATGCACGCCGCCGCCACACCGGCGCTGGCATATTGTGCGAACACAATCGCAGCGCACGAATGTTCCGATAGATCTCGTGCAAAACGCTCCGCCATTTCGGCATCGGCACATAGCACACGCATGATGACGAGATCCGGTGTGAAGATACGCAGGTTATGACGCAAGCTGCCGAGATCGGAAAAGCTCGGCGACACCGCTAAGCCGCAATTCGCTACCGCTTCCAGCAGACCACGGTCGGCGACCGTATCGAATACCAAGGCATGTAGGCTCGTCATATGCGCAATACCATCCTTGACGTGATCGATAGCAATATCGGTGCCACGTAAAAAAATACGTTTTTGCCGCGTTTTTTTTACGTTCCAGCAGATGTCGCGCACCAGGGGTACACCGCGATCGACGGTTGTGCACCAACAACGCCCATCGGACGAATGCAGGAGTGAACTCGCGGCGCCGACACCGACAATAGATCGATTACTCAGCGGAGGTATGCATGTCACAAATGCCAGTAGCGGCGACGACCGAAGATGTCGATCGCGTATTACAAGCGGAGCGCGCGTTACCGCAAGATCCCACGGCTGAACGGATCGTGTTGTGGCGTATTTTTCGCGCACGCGAGGAAGCCATGACATTCTCGCGCGCAGTGCTGCTCGGCGAAGGCCAGCAGCTAGTGGGCGGCGTCTCTGCGGATAGTGTCGGCCCCGTGTTCTGGCTTGGCGTACAAGTCGACGACCTCGCACGCTGGGGCAATAGTAAGGCGATACAAATGCCCGACGGTTTCGATGCCGAAGTGCCGGGTGTACAAGGCCGGCCGTTCGAAGACTAGGCTCTAGTCCGCTCCGACTTTTGCCCGGCGTAATGCCTCGCCTGCTGACTTATGCTGACACCGGTCAAAATCTTGGGAGAACGTTATGGCAAAAGCAGGCTTGGTAACGGTAATGCTCGCGCTGACGCTCGGTGCGGTCGGTTGTGCCAGCAAGGCGGGAAACGTAGCGCTCGGTGCCGGCGCCGCCGGTGGTGCGTACGAGTATTCGAACAAAACGCAAATCGACAAACTCGATAAAGATTTGAAGGAAGGAAAAATCTCGCAGGACGAATACAATCGTCGGCGTCAGGAAATCGAGAAACGTTCTGTCGTGTATTAGCGCGCTACCGTGACCGCATCGCTGATGCGGT
>CAZCAK010000353.1:0-2246 GCA_964496605.1 uncultured Acidiferrobacteraceae bacterium
CGCCAGCTGACTGAAGATCCAAAGATCGGACTTCGCATCGCCCGGCGGCTGCATTACCTGGCGCACGAGATTGACACGTCGCTCGGTATTGGTGAACACACCCTTCTTCTCGCCCCAGAGTGCCGCCGGCAAATAAACATGCGCGTATTGCGTCGTCTCGACGTCGCGATAGGCGTCTTGCACTACTAAGAACTCGAGCTTCTCGAAGATCTTGCGCATGCGTGGCGTGTTCGGCATCGAGCTCATGGGATTGGTTGCAATCAACCAGAGCCCCTTGATCGCGCCGGTTTCGATCGCGGGAAAAATATCGGTTTGGAACAAGCCGCGCTTCGGCGGAAAGAAATTTTCTTCCACGCCCCAAAATTCCGCCATTGCCGCGCGGTCCGCGGGTTTCTCCAAGGCGCGATACGCCGGTAGCCCAGAACAGGAAGAGAATTCGCGCGTGCCCATGGCATTGCATTGGCCGGTAATCGACAGCGAGGTGCCGCCCGGTTTGCCGATATTGCCGGTGATGAGATTGAGGTTATTGATCGCGACGACGCCGTCGGAGCCGTGGGTCGATTGGTTGATGCCCATGGTCCAAATCGTCATCGCGGCGCCGGCTTTGGCGTACAAGCGTGCGACGTTGCGAATCGTGTCTTCGTCGATGCCGCAAATTGATTGCGCCGTGGTAGGGTCGTATTGCGCGACCAAGGCGGCGAATGCATCGAAGCCGTTGGTGTGCGCGGCAATATAATCACGGTCCTGCAAACCTTCGTGCAAAATCACATGCGCCAGCGCATTGAGCAGGACCACATCGGTGCCAGGCGTGATTGGTAAGTGAATATCGGCCATTTGCGCGAACACGGTCACGCGCGGATCGACCACGATCAGCGGAAACTTACGTCGGTCGCGCGCCTCCTTCAGGCGCCAATAAATAATCGGATGTTGTTCCGGAAGATTCGAGCCGATCGCGAGCAGGCAATCGGTGTGATTAAAGTCGTCGTAACAACCGGGCGGACCGTCGCTGCCGAACGAGCGCTTGTAACCGGACACCGCCGAAGCCATGCATAGCGTGGTATTGCCATCGTAATTATTGGTACCGAGTACGCCGCGCGCGAGTTTTCCCAGCGTGTAAAATTCCTCGGTGTAGATTTGCCCGGTGGAGACGATGGCAAAACTATCGCGGCCGTATTCGGTTTGAATGCGTTTGATCTCGGCGGCGGTGTGGTCGAGTGCCGCGTCCCAGCTCGCGGTTTGACAGGGCTCGTAAAACGCACGACGCATCCAGGGCTGCGTGCCGCGATTGCTGGAATTAAATAATTCGAATTCGAAAATACCTTTAAGGCATAGCTTGCCTTGATTCACATGCGCGTCGGCTTTTCCGCGCGCCGTAATCGCGCGACCGCTTTCGTCCAGCCCGACTTCGATGGTACAACCGGTGGAACAATAACCGCAGGTCGTGTACTCCCACTTCGCAACCGGCTTGACCGGAATCCGAATCGGATTCTTGTGCTTGCGCCCGAACAGCATCGCCAACTCCTATTGTCGTTGCCTGGGTCATCGCAAGTCCTATGCCATGTGATACGAGCGATATTCCACGGGAAAAACGCGATGGTGGTGCAAATCGCGGCACCAGGGCGATGCGCGATGGGCCGGCAATGCACGTACCTGGTGCGCCGTTGCTTGACCACGAATTAGCAGTCAGACACCATGCTTGCTTGATAGGAAAAAATTATGTTAATAGATGAGCTGCGTAACCAGAAGGAAGCTATCGCCGCCCTAGCTGTTCGGTATGGCGCTCGGCGTATTCGCGTGTTTGGCTCGGTTGCGCGGCGTGAGGAACGACCCAACAGCGATGTGGATATCCTGGTAGAGTTGCCCCGCGGTTACGACATGTTTGCGCAGCGCCTGCCGTTGACGCAACAGCTCATGAACTTGCTCCACCGCAAGGTTGATCTTGTGCCGGAACACGAGATCAGCCCGCACATTCGCGACCGGGTGCTGAAAGAAGCGGTCGAGCTATGAGCAAACCATGGCAACCTTATGCTTTACATATTCTCGATGCCATTGCGAAAATTCGCCGTATTCAGGCCCGCGGCGATCTTACTCATGACGACGTGCTTTACGATGCCACTTTGAGAAATTTGCAGACGCTTTCCGAAGCGACCCAATTACTACCCGACGATAAGAAAGCAGCCTTCCCGGCGATCCCCTGGCGAGAGATTAGCGGCTTTCGTAATATTCTGGTGCACAACTACCTAGGC
>CAZCAK010000354.1:0-2244 GCA_964496605.1 uncultured Acidiferrobacteraceae bacterium
CGATTCCAAGTGTCGAGAAACATCCGTTGTAGTTCCGCAACCACCGGACCGTGAAGCTCGGCGTGCGTATCGCGCCAGGGCCGCGCACGGTGTGGATCTTTGCGCGCCTTGCGTCCGGCGCTGCCGCGCGAATACACATCGCTGATATTGACGCCGCCGGTGAACGCGACGCTGCCGTCGACGACGAGAATCTTGCGGTGGTCGCGTTGATTAATGAGCCATTTACGCCGCGTCTTGGCCGGATTGAGCGGATTGAATTCCAAGGTCCGTGCACCCGCGGCCTCGAGCGCAGCGAAAAACTCGTGCGGGGTATTGATCGACCCGATGCGGTCGTAGATGAGATTCACCTGGTTCCTGGCGCGCTGCTTCTCGAGCAGTAATTGCGCTAGTTGCGTGCCGGAATTATCTGCCTCGAAGATGTAGGTCTCTAAATTGATGTGATCGCGCGCGGCGCGAATCGCCTCGAACATCGCGGCGTAGGTGGCTTCGCCATCGACGCGCAACACCACGCGATTACCCGCCACCAGCGGCTGACCGCTGATACGTTCTTCGGCCGCGACATGACGTCGCAAAATCTGATCGGCGCCACTTTCATCGGCGATGGCGTCGACGACGGCCTGTGCCTGCGCCGCGCTGAGCGGCCCGTTCGCGGTCGCGATCGCCGGCGTGCGCCGTACGGAGTCGTCGGCGTGCACGATTTGGAGATCGGTACAGCCCGGAAGTGCGTTCAAGACCAGCAGACTGAACGCGATAAGGGAAAATCTCATGTACTCAACTGTAGCCGATACGGCTGCGTGCGTCTTTTAGACTTACGGCTGACGTCGCCGGGCGGGTTCCGCGATTCGCCGAGGTTGCTTTCTTGACACCCCGAGATCGCAAAGGCAGTCTTCCGCCCCATGACGAAATACGAGCTATCCTCCGCGTCGCTCAGCGCGGTCGTCGATTCGCAGGGCGCCGAGCTGCAATCGCTGCGGCGTAGCGACGGCTTGGAGTTGTTGTGGCAAGCGAACCCGGCGGTATGGGCGCGTCACGCCCCACATTTATTTCCCATCGTCGGGCGCCTGCGCGACGATCATTACATTCATGACGGCCGGCGTTATCGACTGACGCAGCATGGTTTTGCACGCGACTCGACATTCGAGTTGGTCGAGCACACACCGCATCGTTGCACCTTACTGCTGCGCGATAGCAGTGCCACGCGCGAACATTACCCGTTTGCGTTCGAGCTACGCATCACCCATGCACTCGAGGGCACAACGCTGACTGTGATCTATACCGTGCGCAACCCGTCGGACGGGGAGTTGTTTGTCAGCCTCGGTGCGCATCCGGCATTCAACTGGCCGTTAGTACCAGGCAATGCCCGCAGCGCGCATACCATCGCATTCCCGCACGCCGAAGCGCTGCCGGTTCGGCGGCTGCACGGCGGCTTAATGAGCGACATCGTGTTCGATACACCGGTGCGCGATTCGATGCTGCATTTGCGCGATGAGCTCTTTACCGACGACGTGATCATTTTCGATCGATTGCAGAGCCGCTCACTCATGTACGGTGCGCCGGGTGGCCCGCAGCTGCACATCGACTTCGCGGATTTTCCGCATCTCGGGCTTTGGACCAAACCGGGCGCCGGTTTTATTTGCATTGAGCCGTGGCAGGGGCATGCCTGTCCGCAGGACTTCGACGGCGAGTTCGCGCGCCAGCCCGGTGTCGCGCGTATCGCGCCGTGCAGCGAGCGCAACTGGTCCTATTCCATTTCGGCCGACTGAGTCGCATACTGCGCGCATTCAGCTCTAAGGCCCCATTCTCCTCTCCGACATGAAGTTTTGCAGTGAATGCGGCGCGCCGGTCGCGCAGCATATTCCGAGCGGCGATAATCGCCCGCGCTTCGTGTGCGCCGCGTGTCACACGATTCATTATCAAAATCCCAAAGTCGTCGCCGGCTGCATTCCCGAATGGGAAGGAAAAATTTTATTGTGTAAGCGCGCCATCGAACCGCGCTATGGGCTTTGGACGCTGCCGGCCGGCTTCATGGAAAACGACGAAACCACTATTGAGGCGGCGATGCGCGAAACCTGGGAAGAGGCGGCGGCACCGGTGTATATCGATTCGCTCTATGCCTTGTTTAATCTGCCGCACATCAATCAGGTGTATGTCATGTTTCGCGGGCGACTCAAGCGCTTGGAATTTGCGCCGGGATCGGAGAGCCTCGAGGTCGCCTTGTACGCCGAGGCCGATATCCCTTGGGAC
>CAZCAK010000355.1:0-2239 GCA_964496605.1 uncultured Acidiferrobacteraceae bacterium
GCTGAACGCCGCGGTCGAAGCCGCGCGCGCCGGCGAACAAGGCCGCGGCTTCGCGGTGGTTGCTGGTGAGGTGCGTAACCTGGCGCAACGCAGCGCTAATGCCGCGAAGGAAATCAAGACGCTGATCGACGACTCGGTCAAGACCGTGGGTGAAGGCAGTCGCTTGGTCGAAGAAGCCGGCCACACGATGGAAGAGATCGTGAGCAGCGTGAAGAAAGTGTCGGAAATCATCGGCGAGATCGCCGCTGCCAGCGATGAGCAAAGCTCCGGCATCGAACAGGTCAATCAAGCCATCATTCAGATGGACGAAGTGACGCAACAAAACGCCGCGCTGGTGGAAGAAGCCGCCGCCGCGGCGGTGGCCTTGGAAGATCAAGCCGGCAACCTGACGCAAGTCGTGAGCCAATTCAAGTTACCGGATGCGATGATCGCGAGCACGGTCGAGCGCGAGGCGCCGATGACCGCCGCCAACGGTGCGTCGCGCAAGCGTCGCATTGCGGTGCCGAAGCGCATGCTACGTGACATCGCAGCCAAGGCGGCACCGGTCGACGCGACGCCGAAGGCCGCGGGTTTAAACGGCGACTGGCGCGAGTTCTAATCGACGCAACACTCCGGCGGCGGTACGCCGCCGCCACTGGAGTCGTTCATGGCCACGGTTCTTCATAGGCGCGACGGTAACGAGCACGAGTTTCACTTCACGCAGCACGACTTTGCTGCGATACGCGAACGCATCTATCGTTACGCCGGCATCAACTTAAGCCAAAGCAAGACGCATATGGTCTACAGCCGTCTCGCGCGCCGTCTGCGCGCGACCGGCCACACCGCGTTCAAGGATTATCTGGCACAGATTGACCGCGACCCGCGCGAGTGGGAGAACTTCATCAATGCCTTAACCACCAACCTCACGCAATTTTTCCGCGAACCGCATCACTTCGAGACCTTGGCGACGCATCTGCGCGAGATCCACGAGAAGCGTCCGCGTCAGCCGATCACATTATGGTGTGCCGCCGCGTCGACTGGCGAAGAGGCATACTCTCTCGCCATGACCGCGGTGCAAGTATTCGATAGCGTTATACCGCCGGTCAAAATATTTGCCTCGGATATCGATACGCACGTGCTCGCCAAGGCCGCCGCCGGCATTTATGTACGCGAGCGCGTCGAGCGCTTACCGCCGCATCAATTGAAACGCTTTTTCTTGCACGGCACTGGGGACAACGCCGGCCTAGTTCGCGTGCGACCGGAGTTACAGCGCCTGGTGGAGTTCGCACCGCTTAATCTGCTCGACGCCGCCTGGTCGGTCCGCGGGCCGCTAGACGCGATCTTTTGTCGCAATGTCATGATCTATTTCGACAAGCCGACGCAGTACAAGGTGCTGCAGCGCTTTGTGCCCCTATTGCGCCCAGACGGACTGTTATTCGCCGGGCATTCGGAAAGTTTTCACCACGCCGCAGATTTGTTCCGAGCGCGTGGACGCACCGTCTATGGATTGGCATAGAACATGAAGCACTTAAAGGATAAACATGAATGCTCGCGAGGGGCGTATGGCCGCCGTTAAGCGCCAAGAGCCGGTGCAATATCTATACACAGACCGCGATTTCAATATGCGCGCGGCGAAGGTCGTGCCTGGCGGTTACTTCGTCACCGGCGACGACACGTTGATCGTGACCGTGCTCGGTTCCTGCGTTTCGGTTTGTCTGCGCGATCCGGTGAATCGTATCGGCGGTATGAATCATTTTATGTTGCCGGAGCACGGCGGCGATCCGAATAGTCATTTCAGCGCCTCTGCACGTTATGGCGCTTACGCCATGGAAGTGTTGATCAACGACTTGCTCAAACTGGGCGCGGTGCGCGCGAACTTCGAGGCCAAGGTATTTGGTGCCGGCAAAGTACTCAACGGCGTCGGCGATATCGGTGAGCGCAATGCCAGCTTCGCCTTGGAATATCTACGGCGCGAAAAAATAAAGTTACTGGCGAAAGACCTGGGTGATATCTATCCGCGCAAGGTTTACTTCTTTCCGCAAACCGGCCGCGTCGTGGTCAAGACCTTACGCAATATGTACAACGAGGCGATTCTGCCTGAGAAGACCTATAGCCGCGAAATCGATACCACACCGGTGGGCGGTCAAGTGGATCTGTTCGAGTAGATCGCATGACGATCCAAGTGCTCGTGGTCGACGACTCCGCACTGATGCGACAGCTGTTGACCGAGATCATCAACGCGCAAACCGATATGCGCGTC
>CAZCAK010000356.1:0-2231 GCA_964496605.1 uncultured Acidiferrobacteraceae bacterium
CTACATCGAATTGCGCGCCACGCTCGAGCGGTGCGGTCATCGCTTTTATACCCATTCCGATACCGAAGTGATCGTGCACCTCTATGAGGAGCACGGACTCGATTTCGTGGCACATCTCAACGGGCAGTTCGCGATTGCCTTATGGGATCGCGCGCGCAATCGTTTGGTCCTGGCACGTGATCGCGTCGGCATCCGGCCATTGTACTACACGCAACAAGACGGTCGCCTGGTGTTCGCCTCGGAGGTCAAAGCCTTATTCGCGCTGCCGCAAATCGAGCGTCGCATCGATCCGGTCGGATTGGCGCAGATTTTCACCTTCTGGTCTACGCTCGGTGCCGCGACGCTATTCGCCGGCGTTACCGCATTACCGCCGGGGCATCTCCTGGTGGTGGAAGGTGCCGCGTCGCCGCGCGTGCAACGTTACTGGGATTGGGATTTCGCTGTGGATATCGCGGATACGCGCAGCGCCGAGAGTTACGCCGAGGAATTACGCGCGCTGCTGGTGGACGCAGTGCGCCTGCAATTACGTGCCGATGTTCCGGTCGGCGCCTATCTCAGCGGCGGCCTCGATTCTTCGGCATTAACAAGCCTGATTAAAAACTTTAGCGACACACCGCTACGAACGTTTTCGATCGGCTTTGAAGACGCCGAATTCGACGAGGGCGCATATCAACGTCAGCTGGTCGATTATCTCGGCACCGATCACACCGCGGTTCATTGCACCAAGCGCGATATCGCGATGGCCTTTCCACAAACCGTGTGGCATGCCGAGTCGACGATATTGCGCACCGCGCCGACGCCGCTGATGTTATTGGCGCAGCAGGTACGCCGCAGCGGTTATAAGGTCGTGCTGACCGGGGAGGGCGCCGATGAGGTGTTCGGTGGTTACGATTTATTTAAAGAGGCGAAGGTGCGGCGCTTTTGCGCACGCCTGCCGCAATCGCGTCGGCGTACGCGTATCTTCGAACGGCTTTATCCCTATCTGAAAAACTCTCCGACCGCATCGCCGGCGTATGCGCAGCGGTTTTTCGCTCAAGGCCTGGGCGAAATCGATGCACCTTATTTTGCGCATATACCGCGTTGGCAAACGACGCAGCGGACCTGGCAATTTTTTAGCAAGGACTTGCGCGCGAGTCTCGGCGATTGGGATCCATTCGCCGCGGTACGGCAGTGGGCACCGGCGGGCATGGCGCAATGGCAACCCATGAACCGCGATCAATACATCGAGGCGCACACGCTCATGTCGGGCTATTTGTTGTCCTCACAGGGCGATCGCATGGCAATGGCGGCATCCATCGAGGGCCGGTTCCCTTATCTCGACCATCGCGTGATCGAATTCGCGAACCGTTTGCCGGTGCGTTACAAGCTCAAGGCGCTGACGGAAAAATATATTTTGAAAAAGGCGGTTGCCGGTTTGTTGCCCGATTCCGTGCGCCTGCGTACCAAACAGCCGTATCGCGCGCCAGACAGTCAGAGCTTTTTTCACGGCGGTCGGCCGGTCGAATACGCCGCCGATTTATTTTCCGAAACGAATCTGCACGATTGCGGCCTATTCGACGTTACGGCGACGCGTAAGCTGTTCGAGAAATGTCGCGGCGGCAAGGCGATCGGCTTCGGCGACAATATGGCGTTCGTCGGTGTGCTCTCGACTTTATTAGTGCAGCGCGCCTTGATCGCCGACCTGCCGCGCGTGGCTGCGGAGCGTCGCGCCTAATGTCGACCGAACCACTCGTCAGTGTTGTCGTGCCGACCTACAACCGGGCCTATTGTCTCGCGCGTACCTTGGATTCGGTATTGACGCAAACGCATCGCAATCTCGAGCTCATTCTCGTCGACGACGGCTCCAGCGACGGTACGCAGGCGCTGCTGCGCGACCGCTATCCGAACGAGGCGCGCATTCGTTACGTCTACCAAGACAATGCTGGAGTATCGGCAGCGCGTAATCGCGGTCTCGCGATGGCCAGCGGCGAATACGTCGCCTTGCTCGACTCGGACGACGTATGGAAACCGTGGAAACTCGAGGTGCAAGTCGCTTGCCTGCGACGTCTGCCGGAAGCCGGCATGGTGTGGACCGATATGGAGGCGATCGACCCTGCCGGCCAGGTGCTGAATCCGAAGCATTTACGCGAGATGTATCGTGCCTATCGCTGGTTCGGTTTCGACGACTTATTTACCAAGCGTCTGCGAATCGAAGATGCCATAACGCCCGTGCCCAGTGAGCTTGCGGGGAG
>CAZCAK010000357.1:0-2224 GCA_964496605.1 uncultured Acidiferrobacteraceae bacterium
GGCAATAGATCCATTAGATTCATGAGAAACACCCACATGAAGATGGTCAGCGCCAACGGTGCGACGACATCGTTTTTGTGACTAAACGATCCGCGCACCGAGTCGTCGATAAATTCGACGATCCACTCGATGAAATTCTGCAGACCTTGCGGTATGCCCGTGACGGCACGCACGGCGACCATGCGAAAGAGGAATAAAAAAATGCCGCCGAGGACGAAGCCGAACACCAAGGTATCGACGTGAATCGCCCAAAAGCCCATAGCCTTGGCTTGCGCCGCGTCGTGCGCCAAGCCCCAATGACCGTCGGGATAACGGCCGTAGACCAAATTTTGCAAATGGTGCTGGATGTACTCCGACGAAGTGAGAGTATCGCCCGCCATGTTAACGCCCAACAAAACTAGAAATCGTTTGGCTACGCCGCGTTCGATCGCGCGTTTGCCGCAAAATACCCCAACTGTGCCGCGGCATAGGCCGCCACCAGCGGCAGCGGTGCCAGATGCAATAACGCAAAGCCGCAAGCCAGCAGCGCAATGACACCGAGCAAGCGCTGAAACAGACCCGCGTACAGCGCAGTCGACGCGAGCTCCGGCTGCCGTCGCGCCAACTCACCGGCGCCATTAATGCGACGCCCGAGCCACCACGTGCTCAGCATGGCACTCGTGCCACCAAACGCGGCCGACAAGAACTGATGCAGTGCTGGAGATAATCCGTTCAGCCAAGCTGCGTCGGCTGGTAGCGGTGCGTCACTTGATCCGAGTCCGAATCCGGCTGCGACCGCGACCGTTAACGCCGCTTGGGTATACAGGACGCGGCGGATGGATCGACCCAATAGCGCCGCGGCGTAACTCATGCGCCCCTTTTCTTTAACTCTTGTGTGATCTAACAAAAGACCCGCTCAAGGCCGCGCAGTATATGTGCGCGGCCTTGGCAGGGTCAATATAAGTAGAGTGATAGAAGAGAGATATCGGGGCTATTTTTCTTCGACGATGGGATCGATAAAGATCTCCACACGCCGGTTCAGCCGCCGCCCATTTTCGGTTTTATTGCTCGCCCGCGGTTCGGTTTCGCCCTTGCCGGTCGAAGCGAGCCGCTCCGGAATCACGGCCTTGCTGCGAAAGTAATCCTGCACCGCGCCGGCGCGACGCTCGGACAAAGTCTGGTTGTGGGCCGCAGAGCCGGTATCGTCGGTGTGGCCGACAATCATCAGGTGGGTCTTGCCGTAGCGATTCACCACATCGGCAATCTTATCCATGCTCGGCTCAAAGCCGGTTTTGATTTGCGCCGAATCGACCTCGAATGCGGTTTGGTCAGTCATTGTGACGCGCACGATATTGTTTTGTAATTTTTCGATATCGATCGCGCCGGACGCGCGTTCTTTCGCTAAAGCCTTTTCCAGGTCCTTCTTTTGGTTATCCATGTAGGTGCCAACGAGACCGCCGGCAATGCCGCCACCGATGGCGCCGATCAAAACGCCCTTCTTCTTATTTTTGGCGGTGGCGCCCAGGATCGCGCCGCTGGCCGCGCCGATTAAGGCGCCGGTTTCGGCGTTGGTCATGGGACGGCGATTGCCGTACTCGTCGGTTGCGCAACCGACCATCGCCAGCGACGCCGCGAGGCTGATAGCCACGAACTTCTTCATTGTTACCGTCTCCTCAAGAGATTACGAAAATGAGCGAACGGCGCGCACTCTACTGCAGGCGGCGGATCAACGGCAATGGAAGTCGTCCGCTGGGACGACGTGCGGCGGCATCGGATAGATGTAACGAGCGGACGCGACCGCGGTGACTATCGTTTTGGAGTCGTCTCCGCCGGGTTCGGCGGTGGCGCGGGTGCCGCTGGCGTCGGCTCGGGCGTGGGTGCGACCGTTTGCGACTCAGGCACCACCGGTGCTGGGGTCGGGGTCGGCGTAACCTTCGGCATTGGCACTTTAGTGGCCAACTCGGCACGCTCACGTTCGGCGGCGCTGAGTTGGTTGGCGTCCAGCTTGCTCTTAATAACGTCACGCCGCTGCGCCCCGATACCCGCCGGCCGGCCGAGGGCGCGGGCCATCGCGACATGACCTCGCCGGTCATCCATGACGCCCATGGCCCCGGGCCGGGCGAAGAACATGATTACGACAGCGGCCTGGTGGTGCGCGGCCTGACCAAGAAGTTCAAGAAGCGCCCGGTGCTGCGCGGCGTCTCGGTCTCGCTCCGCCGGGGCGAGGCGGTGGGGCTCCTCGGCC
>CAZCAK010000358.1:0-2202 GCA_964496605.1 uncultured Acidiferrobacteraceae bacterium
CGGTCCTCCTCGGCTCAGCGGGTCAGAACACTCTGGACTCTGTGCCGTGGAACACAGACAGCCTGTACCTGGGTGTCACCATCGGGACGGATAGCGAAATGACCCCTCGAAAGCGTCTGGGAAGTGTCCCTCAGGCCTTTAACTCTGAATCCTGGAACGGATACAAGACAGCAACGAGTGTTGCCTCTGGGGAAAACGTCTTGAAATTGAGCCAGACCTCAAGCTCCAATGCGGCCTCAGACAGAACCACCCTCGTCCTCACGACCTCAGGCACCTCGAATGGCTTTGACTATTTACTCAAAGGCACCGACAACACCCTGGGTGATGTCTTCACGATCAATCGTCAGGGGAATGTGACTACCACAGGCAACATTGCAACCAATGGCAATGTCATTCTCGGTGATGCCAACTCCGACACCGTGGTCTTCAATGCCCAGATCAAGAGTGACCTCATCCCACAGGCGAATGATGTCTACTCTCTTGGCTCAACCTTCCTTCGCTGGAGAGGATTCTTCCAGAACGTCACAAGCACCAATGCAGACATCACGACGCTCACCGGTGGCACAGGCAATTTCACGACGCTCACCGCAACAACGTCCACCATCCGTGAATTCAACTTTGGCTTTGCCACAGGAACCAGACTCAGCCTTGCCTCAAATGGTCTCACTGTTGGTGGGGTGAATGTGTGTCTCAGTGACTCCACCAATTGCCCTGCATCTAGCGCAGGAGGGAGTGATGATTGGACCTACAGCACGACGAGTGACTTTGTGAGACCGAATACGAACACGACATCTCTCGTCCTTGGAGGATCAACCCCAGGCACCTCCCCGTTCTACTTCCAGATTCAGTCCACCTCCTCCCGTCTCTACCTCGGTGGCTTTGGTTCAAGCACGAACGTCGTTCTTGGCGGCACGACCTCCACCATCACGAACACCATGTTCCAGTTGGATGGGAATGATTTCTATACGGCGGGGAATATTGGGGCGGCCTCCTCTGTCTACACGAACGGTGCATTCATTGCTGGGACTGGTTCCTTCTATGGTGATGGCTTCATCACACGCACCACGGGTTCCATCACGGTCTCTTCCTCTCAAGACATCCTCTTCACCCCAACGGGCAACGTTGGCATCGGCACGTCGACCCCGAACGAAAAGCTGACGGTGGTGGGGAATGTGCAGAATACGTATGTCAGCAGCACCACAGAGCTCCGCTTGGTGAGTCAGATTTCTTCGGGCGGTAATGGGGGTCCGCTCACGAGCGCCGCTCAAGGAAAATATTTGTACACCATTACAGACGGGAGCAAGTTGCTTATTACGGATGTTTCAGATCCGATTTTCCCAAAGGTTATTTCGAACCTCACGCTTGCTGGGAATTCGGTCGATATTGAAGTTGAGGGTCGCTATGCGTACGTCCTTTACGACGCGGCCATGTTGGTTGTGGATGTTTCCAACCCGACCGCTCCGGTCGCAGTACGCACGGTTACGTTAAGTGCGACGCCGATGAGCATTGAGGTGGCCGGAAAGTACGCCTACGTTTCATATTCAAACGATGGCCAGTTCAACACTATCGACATTTCAAACCCAGTAACGGCTTCTGTGGTTGCGACATCGACCGGAACGTTTGGAAAGGCAATTGCTGTTCAGGGTCGCTATGCGTATGACGCTGGGCAGAACACGTTCACGTCGATCGACATTACGAATCCGTTGGTTCCAGTCGTAAACCCGGTAACGACGGTGGTGGGGAACGGCTCCTATATCGCTGTGCAGGGTCGCTACGCGTATTTGGGACAGACGGACTTGAACCGTGTCTTGATCGTGGATATCTCTAATCCGACAAGCCCTACGTCTGTAAAGGCCTTCAGCCTCCCAGCCGCGGCGACGGGAATCGCGGTATCCGGCCGCTATGTGTATGTCTCGTATACTGGCGGATTCGATGTTATCGATGTCGCAAGCTCAACAAATCCGATTCCTGCAGAACGTACGGCGACAAATGCATGTGGCATCGCTGTATTCGGTGAATATATTTACGTCGGAGATTGCGGCGGTGACACGCTTCAGTTTTATAAGCAGCCCGGCATCGAAACCTCCTCCCTCTTGGCCCACTCCCTTGAAGCCGGTTCATTGACGGTCGATACAAATGCCACCATCGCCAACAACCTGAACGTGGCAGGTGGTCTCGAAGTTGGTCAGGGAGGCATCCTCT
>CAZCAK010000359.1:0-2192 GCA_964496605.1 uncultured Acidiferrobacteraceae bacterium
CACCGTTAGGAACACGCCGATCTCGCACAATACGGCAAATGCCCAGAGCGTGCCGATGATCGACTGGGAATAGCCCAAGCCGTTTAGGAAAATCGAATAGAAGGTGTAATACGGCCCATGGCTCGCTTGCATCGCGAACGTAATCGCGAGAAACGCGAGCACTTCGGGGCGCAATAACGCATGTAGAAACGAAGTTGTGACATGACCACGTGGCGGCGCCGTGCCGCCTGCAGGCAATAGCAACGTGCACAACCAGATTCCGAACAATAAACTCAAAAGTGCCGGCAATAACCACCACACGCCTAAGCGATCCAAAACTGGGCCGAGACTCAATACGCTGACGATGAATCCAATCGATCCCCACAGACGCACGCGTCCATAGCGGGCACCGAGGCGCTTAATTGTCATCGCCTCCAGCTGCGGCAAGGCCGCATGCCAGAAAAACGTAAACGCGCTCATGACAATGGCGAGCGCCCAAAACGTATGCGCAAAAAACACACCGACGTACGTCAGTGCGGCGATAAACGCGGCGCCGCGCACCAATTGCAGTGGTTGACCACCGTGGTCCGCGAGCCAACCCCAGACATTCGGCGCGACAATACGTGACAGCAACAGCAACGCCATGAGATTGCCGATTTGCACCGCACTGAAACCGAGCGATTGCAAATACAAACCCCAATACGGAATCATCGCGCCAAGCGCGGCGAAGTAGAAAAGATAAAAACTGGACAGACGCCAATACGGCGGTGCTGATTCGTGACGCGTCATGGGGTTTGCAACGATAAGGGCATCGTTGCCGATGCGTGCGGCGATCTGGTATTACACCGATCCGGGAACGATCGGTGTCGTCGAGTGCACATCGGCATTTTGCGCACGATGTCGCAAGGCGTGGTCCATTAACACCAGTGCCAGCATCGCCTCGGCAATCGGTGTAGCACGAATACCGACGCAGGGGTCGTGTCGACCGGTGGTAACGATCTCCACCGCCTCGCCGTGCACATTGATACTGCGTCCAGGTAGACGAATACTCGACGTCGGCTTTAGCGCCATGCTCGCGATAATATCTTGCCCCGAGGAAATGCCCCCGAGAATGCCGCCGGCATTATTGCTGACAAAACCCTGCGGCGTGATTTCGTCGCGATGCTGCGTGCCTTTTTGCGCGACCGACGCAAAGCCGGCGCCGATCTCGACACCCTTCACGGCATTGATGCTCATGAGCGCATGCGCGATTTCGGCATCGAGTCGATCAAAAATTGGTTCGCCCCATCCGGGCGGCACACCGGTGGCGACAACATTAATGCGCGCCCCAACCGAATCGCCTTCCTTGCGCAGCGCGTCCATGAATTCTTCCAAGCGCGGCACCTGTTCCGCCTCGGGACAGAAGAAGGCATTGTCCTCGACCGCATCCCAAGCGAATTCGCGCCAGCGCACCTGCGCGAGATCGCGCGGCCCGACCGCGATCGGGCCGAGTTGCGCCAGATAACCGCGCACCTCGACCCCGAAACGCTCGCGCAAATATTTTTTTGCAATCGCGCCGGCGGCAACACGCATCGCCGTTTCGCGCGCGCTCGAGCGACCGCCGCCGCGGTAATCGCGCACACCGTATTTTTGCTGATAGGTGTAATCGGCATGCGCCGGACGAAATCGATCCGCGATCTTGGAATAGTCTTGCGAACGCGCATCGGTATTTTCGATGAGCAATCCGATTGGTGTCCCGGTGGTGCGACCCTCGAATACGCCGGAAAGGATTTTCACCGCATCTTCTTCGCGTCTTTGCGTGGTATGGCGCGATTGGCCCGGTTTGCGCCGGTCGAGATCGCGCTGCAGATCGGTTTCGCTGAGCGCAAGTCCCGGCGGACAGCCGTCGACAACACAACCCAGCGCGGGGCCGTGACTCTCGCCAAATGTTGTCACGGTGAACAAACGTCCGAAGCTATTACCGGACATTGCTAAGCGCCCTGCCGATGCGCATTATCGGAACGCTCGAATAAATCGTAACGCGGTCGATGGCGCTTTCCATTTTTGCGCAACGATCGTTCGGCAGCGGCGATAAGATCTTGGCTTGCGAAAATGGCTTGATCAACGAGAAACTCGTCCGGATTACGCGGTGCTTGCATGGTCGCAGTTTATCGAACGCGAAAAGCTAGCGCCATACAGTTTCCTGCGACTGCGCCAATATGTACGACAACCCG
>CAZCAK010000360.1:0-2185 GCA_964496605.1 uncultured Acidiferrobacteraceae bacterium
CGTTCGCAAAAATCAAAGCCACATTCTACCCGGTTTGATATCGCAACGGAAAATGCGGGGGATCCGCGTGCGGTAGGCCGATGCGCGTTGATCTCCCCGCACCGCACCGGCCACCGCATTACTGCTTTAGTGTAATGCGTGGCTTTTTAACTTTCTGCCAATCGATCATTAAGGCGGGAAATTCTTCCGATGTGCGGTCGAGTGCCGCTTCTAATATGCGCTGACGTTCGATACTCGCCGGATGCGACGCGAGCAATGCAATCTGCTGCTGGTCGTCGCGCGCAAGCTTCTCGAAGAAGCGAATCATGCCGCGCGGATTGATGTGCGCTTGCTGCAGCAACGCCAAACCGCCGCGATCGGCCTGCAGCTCTTGTTGGCGACTAAATTGAAGCCCGGTCATTTGCTGCGCGAGATTGCCGATGCCGCCGACGTCGCCGATTGCGAGCTGCCAGGCGAGACCCCATCCGGTGTCGCGCACCAGCGCCTTGAGGCTGTGCCGTTGGGCGATGTGCTGCAGTTCGTGCGCGAGTACGCCCGCCACTTCTTCCGCGGTATCGGCCGCGTCGATCAAACCGGTGTACACGACGATGTAACCGCCAGGCGCGGCGAAGGCGTTAATCGCCGGGTCTTGCACCACGTACCAATGCAGCGGATAAGGCAGCGTCGCGGCGCGCTCCAGTTTCACGCCGATGGTATTGATCGCATTGACCGCGGGACCGCGTTCCACGAACTGCAACGACGGCCGCATTTGCTCGAACCAAGTGTCGCCGAGTTTGCGCTCGATCTCGATCGAAATTTGTCCCACAACGAATTCCGCGATGCGATCGGCATAAAGCCAGAACACGAATAGCAATAATAGCGGCGCGGTAACCAACAGCACCGCAATACTCGCGCCGATGCGAAAGCGCCGCGTTTGCGCGCGCATGGCGACGGCAAGCGATTGGACTTGCGCCGCCAACACCGGCGGTGGCGCCGCCATTAACGCGCGCACCGCATCCGGCGATAATTGCAATCGCGATTCGCCCGCGGTGTCAGACCAACTCAAGGCCAAGCGCGTACCGTCGAAGCCACCGCGCACGATCGTCACAGCGCCGAGCGCAATAACGCGCTCGCCCGCGGCGTCGTTCCACACCAAGCGGGTATCGTCTAAACGGAACTCGACTGCGACACCGGTCGCCGGTGTCGCAGGACCGAACCATTGCGCGCGCCCGCGTAGATCATTCATGCGCGCGGCTACGGCGCTTCATGTGCACGACGATACTAATCATCTCCGTCGATCAAGCCGCCGAGCGAGCCGAGAATCGAACCTTCGTCGCGGCCGCCGCCGCGTCCCGGCAACGCGGAATAAATTCGATTGGCCAAACGACTGAACGGCAAGGATTGCAGCCACACACGTCCCGGTCCGCGCAGGGTCGCGAAGAATAAACCCTCGCCGCCGAATAAGGCGGTCTTAATCTTTCCGACATACTCGATGTTAAAGTCGACGCTGGGTTGCAGCGCCACGATGCAACCGGTATCGACGCGCAGAATTTCCCCCGCGCGTAAATCGCGTGCGCTGATGGTGCCGCCGGCGTGAACGAACACATAACCGTCGCCGCTCAGGCGTTCCATAATAAAACCTTCGCCGCCAAACAGGCCGACACCAAGCTTCTTTTGAAATGCGATTCCCAACGACACGCCTTTGGCGCCGCAAAGAAATGCATCCTTTTGGCAAATCAATTCGCCGCCCAATTCCGCGAGATGCAGCGGGATAATTTTCCCGGGATACGGCGCGGCGAACGCGATCTTTTTCTTGGTGTTGGCTTGATTGACAAAAATCGTCATGAACAAAGATTCGCCGGTGAGCAATCGCTTGCCGGCGCCGAGCAGCTTGTTCATGAACCCACTTTGTTGTTGCGAGCCGTCGCCGAACACGGTTTCCATGGCGATGCCGTCTTCCATCATCATCATGCCGCCCGCCTCGGCGACCACCGCTTCGTTCGGGTCGAGTTCGACTTCGACGTACTGCATCTCGGACCCGATGATCTCGTAATCGATAACATCCATCTGCGCCATCACTCTACTCCGCAAAAAGACGCAAGACGCCGCCCGACGCCAAGCGTCGATGCACGCGGTCCTGCGTGGTGATTAAAAAGAAAGGAGTCGGCCGATAAGCCGGGTTCTGTCGTGGACAGTCATTCATCTG
>CAZCAK010000361.1:0-2152 GCA_964496605.1 uncultured Acidiferrobacteraceae bacterium
TGGCTTGGTTTGGTCGCGCTTGGTGTACCACGGCATCAGTAAGAAAAACGCGAAGTACAGCACGGTGCAGATCTGCGCGATGATTTTATATAAACCGCTCGGCGGCTTGGTGCCCAAATAGCCCAAGATCACGAACGCAACGACGAAGATGGCGAGTGCCCCTTTATACAGACTGCCGCGATAACGAATCGACTTTACCGGCGAACGATCGAGCCAAGGTAAGAAGAAAAACATCACGATCGACAGGCCCATGGCCATAACGCCTGGGAACTGCGAGTTAAACATCGGCGGAATCGCACGCAAGATCGAATAGAACGGCGTGAAATACCACAACGGTACGATCTCCGGCGGCGTTTGCAGAATGTTCGCCGGTACAAAGTTGTCATGCTCCAAGAACCAGCCGCCCATCTCCGGTACGAAGAAGATAATCGCCGCAAACACCGTCAGGAAAACCGCGACGCCAAAAATATCTTTAACCGTGTAATACGGATGGAACGGAATTCCGTCGAGCGGTTTGCCTTGCGCATTCTTTTTCTTTTTGATTTCGATGCCGTCGGGATTGTTCGAGCCGACTTCGTGCAGCGCCATCAGGTGTAGCGCCACCAAGGCCACCAGCACCAGTGGCACGGCGATGACATGGAATGCGAAGAAGCGATTGAGTGTCGCATCGGACACGACGAAGTCGCCGCGAATCCATTCCGACAAACCGGGGCCAATGACCGGAACCGCGTCGAACAGGTTGATGATGACCTGTGCGCCCCAATACGACATATTTCCCCAAGGCAGCAAATAGCCCATGAACGCCTCAGCCATGAGCGCGACAAAGATAATCACGCCGACGATCCACAATAATTCGCGCGGTCCTTTATAAGACCCGTAGAGCAAGGCGCGGAACATATGCAGATAGACCACGATGAAAAACATCGAGGCGCCGGTGGAGTGCATATAGCGAATGAGCCAACCCCAATCGACGTCGCGCATGATGTACTCGACCGAGGCAAAAGCAAGCGTCGTATCCGGCTTGTAATGCATAGTCAGGAAAATACCGGTGACGATTTGCATCACCAAAACCAGCAGCGCCAGCGAGCCGAAGTAATACCAGAAGTTGAAATTTTTCGGTGCGTAATACTTCGCGACGTGCTCGTTCCACAAGTCCGTGAGCGGGAAACGGTCGTCGATCCACTGCATGAGCTTTTGCATTAGGCGGCTCCTTTCTTCTTGTCTTCGCCGATTAAGATGCGCGTATCGCTGAGATACTGATGCGGCGGGACCTTCAGATTGATCGGTGCCGGGACGTTCTTGAATACGCGACCGGCGAGGTCGAATTTGGAACCGTGACACGGACAAAAGAAACCGCCCGGCCAATCGGCACCGAGACCGGAGGCGTTGCCGGAGGTCAGGCGCTTATCGGGCGAACAACCAAGATGGGTGCAGATGCCGACCAATACCAGGACTTCAGGTTTGATCGAGCGCGTTTCGTTCTTGGCATAGGCCGGCTGTTGCGAGACTACGGTCGACTTCGGATCGACTAGGCGGTCTTCGACCTGCGGCAGGCCTTTCAACATTTCCGGCGTGCGGCGCAGGACCCATACCGGCTTACCTTGCCATTCGAAGGTCAACAACTGTCCGGGCTCGATTTTGCTGATATCCGCTTCGACTGGGGCGCCGGCGGCACGGGCGCGCGCGCTCGGGGTCATGCTGAGAATAAACGGGGTGACTGCGAAACCGGTGCCGATGATGCCGACCCCGGTGGTTAAGTTCACGAGAAAGCGGCGTTTTTTTATATCGACCCCATTTTGGTCGACGTCGTGTTCATCATGCTCAGTCATGCAGGCCCCTTAAGGCGGAATTTAAAACCGAAAAAAACCACGTACCGTGTGCGGCCCGAGTACGTGGCGAGTGTCTGTCTGTTTGGGGCGCATAGGATCGTATAAGGCCCGAACGCAGTCAAGAGAATTGCCGCGCTCGCCCGCAAAAATCCGCTGGAAAATCGCAGGCTTTGTCCCCATTCTTGGCGCCGAACTCATTCGCAAGGTAGGAAACAAATTATGCAATCGCGGCGTAGCCTCGCCTTTATCGCCCAATCGGTGGTGCTCGGTCTTGCCATCGCCTTCATCGTGCTCGTGTTTTGGCCGCAGTTGCTGCCGCAACG
>CAZCAK010000362.1:0-2151 GCA_964496605.1 uncultured Acidiferrobacteraceae bacterium
CGTCACGACTCCGATCGTGGATCTGTCGGGGCTTATGCGTCGAGTGCGCACTGAGCGCAATTACGACCTACGTGCAATGAAGATCGGCAACGACGAACTCGGGGCCTTAGTCGATGGGTTCAACGACATGTTGGCTGAGATCGGTGCCAGTCGCGCCGAGTTGGAGCGTGCACGCGACGAGCTGCGACGACTGAATGCCGAGCTCGAACAACGCGTGCTCGATCGGACCCAACAATTGGAAGAAGCCAATAGGGAATTGGAGTCGTTTTCTTACTCGGTCTCACACGACTTGCGTGCACCCTTACGCGCCATCGATGGATTTAGTCGCATCTTACTTGCCGATCAGATGCAGTCGCTTGACGCCAACGGCCGCGATAATCTTGAACGCGTGCGTCGCGCGGCGCAGCGCATGGGTCTGTTGATCGATGACTTACTGCGTCTGGCGCGGGTGACGCGCACAGAACCGATACGAGCGCCGGTCGATCTTAGTCAGCTTGCCGATGAGGTTGGCGCCGGCTTGCGCGCACAGACACCCGAGCGACAGGTCCACCTTAGCGTTGCGCCTGGTCTAATTGTATCGGGCGATCAACAATTGCTGCGGATAATGCTGGAAAATCTTCTGGGGAATGCATGGAAGTTCACGGGTGCGCGCAGCGACGCGCAGATCGAATTCGGCATGAAAATGGAGCAGAACGCGCCGGTCTATTTTGTGCGCGACAACGGCGCCGGCTTCGATATGACCTATGCCGGAAAATTATTTACTCCGTTCCAACGCCTGCACTCGGTTGATGAATTCCCCGGAACTGGCATCGGTCTCGCTACGGTGCAACGCATCGTGCGCAAACACCGGGGGCGAATTTGGGCCGAAAGCGCCGTCGGCGTGGGTACGACGTTTTACTTCACCTTGTCTGGAACGGCAACCGCGGAGGTCGCGCAACGCGATCACGCGATGACCAAATCGATGCACGATGTTTAAGGAGACCTATGGCGAATAAGGCGATCTTGTTAGTGGAAGACAATCCCGACGACGAGGCGCTGACCCTGCGCGCGCTGCATATGAACAAAATCGGTAACGAGGTGGTGGTGGCACGCGACGGTGTTCAGGCCTTGGATTACCTGTTCGGCACCGGCATCCACGCCGGACGCAACACACAGGATTTGCCTGCGGTTGTCTTATTGGATTTAAAACTGCCGAAGATCGACGGTCTAGAGGTGTTGCAACGCATACGTGCCGATCAGGCGATGCGCCTGCTGCCGGTGGTAATCCTCACATCATCGAAGGAAGATCAGGACGTGATTAGCGGCTATCGGCTCGGATGTAATAGTTACGTGCGCAAACCGGTCGACTTCGATCAATTTATCCAGGCCGCGAATCAACTTGGGCTGTATTGGCTGCTGCTCAACGAGTCGCCGCCGGTCCGCTGATTTTTGGAAAGCAAGGCCATGGAACGAAAGTTACGCACATTAGTAGTCGAAGATTCGGAAGACGATGCGATGCTTCTGGTACAGCATCTCATTCGCGGCGGCTATCAGCTCGATTGGCACCGGGTCGATACCGCCGATTCACTGACTCAGGCGCTCGACGATCATCGGTGGGACATTATATTCGCCGATTTCAGCATGCCACGTTTCAGCGGTGTTGCCGCGCTTGCGATAGTGCGCGAGCGCAAGCTCGACATTCCCTTAATATTTGTCTCTGGCACGATCGGCGAAGATGTTGCGGTGATGGCATTAAAGGCCGGCGCCAACGATTACATTATGAAGGGAAATCTAAAGCGGCTCTTGCCAGCGGTCGAGCGGGAATTGCGTGAGGCCGAATTGCGCCGCCAGCGTCTACGCGGCGAACAGGAGTTACGTCTGCTCGAAACTGCGACACGGGCCGGTGCCGAGGCGCGTGATGTGCCGGCCGCGATCACGGCCAATCTACGGATGATGTGTGAGGCGGCCGATTGGGACATGGCGCAGGTATGGTTTCCCTCGGTCGATGGCAGCGCCATGGAGCGTAGCACCATCGCGTTTTGTTGCGACGTCGATGTCGAACGTGCGGCGCGCGCAGCGGCCGTGTCCGTGCTGGCGCCTGGTGAAGGCTTGGTTGGACGCGTATGGCTCTAAAAAAAAATGTTATGGACCGACCGCGACGCACGCGACGGC
>CAZCAK010000363.1:0-2147 GCA_964496605.1 uncultured Acidiferrobacteraceae bacterium
TGCGTTATCTATGATTTATGCGAATACCGCGATAAATTAGCGCCATGAGACACGCCCCGGTCGCGACCGGCCTGAGCCACGGCGCGCAAGCCGATCCGAATCATGCCGCCCAAGCGGTGAAGGCGGCGTTGGCGCGCGCCGAACTCGACCGCGCTAACGGTGTGGTGTTGTTTCTCACGCCGCATTACGCCAATAAACCGGAACCGGCGCTGCTCGCCGCGGCGCGTGCCGCCGGTTGTACCCAAGTCATCGGCTGCACCGGCGCCGGCATCCTCACCGAACAAGAATGGTTACTCGACAGCCCCGGCGCCGCCGCCATGGTGTTCGGCGGACATTTACGCCTGGTACCGCCGCGCGATCGACTCGACGACAACATCACCTTAAGCCTATCGACACCGGCGGCATTATCCGCCGAGTGGCTCGACGTGCCGGCGCCGCGCATCGGCGCGATCTCCGGCGATCTTGCCGGACAGGGACCGTTTAAAGTTTGGAGCAATAGCCGCGTCGCTGACGGCGGTCATGTCGAAACCATCGTGCACGGCGCACGCGGCGCGATCCATGCGTCGCAGGGCGTGCGCGCGTTGACCTCGCCGATCGAAGTCGCGGAAGTCGAAGGTTACGACGTCCTGCGCCTCGGAAATTATCCGGCGCTGAATGTCTTGGTGAAATCGCTACCGATCGGCGTGCGCGAAATGGAACGCATCCCACTGCATCTCATCATGGGCGGCGTCACCTTCGGCGATCCGACCACCGCGATCCGCGAAGGCCGTTATCGTCTGAATCATATCGTTGCGGCGAATTTGAACGATCAATCGATCACGTTGGCGCAGCGTCTCAACCGTGGCGAGCGTTTGTTCTGGGCGATGCGCGATACGCTCGCGGCCGAACGCGATATGCGCATCACGCTCGATCGCACCTCCGATATGCTGGCGGCACCGCCCGACTTCGCGTTTTTGTTTCCCTGCATGGGTCGCGGCCCGCACTTCTACGACAATACCGATCGCGATCTGGAGCTGATGCAGACGCGCTTTCCGGGACTGCCGATCATCGGCATGTACGGCAACGGCGAGATCGGCCCGCTCGACGAAGGCAACCATCTGTATCAGTACTCGGCGGTGGTCGGTTTGTTTCGCGCCGCCGACGCCTAATGTACGGCGATCGCGCGCAAATGCGCGCCGTGTTCTTTCGCGCCTGGGAAAAATTTCGCAAGTCGGAACCGCTCGAGGGCGTCGAGCAAATCATCGTGCAAGTCGCGCTGCAACACCCGGAATATCACGCCACCCTGGAACAACCGGAGACGCGCGCGAGCGAATACGTCGCCGGCGACGACGCCAATCCGTTTTTACATATGGGCTTGCATATCGCGATCGAGGAACAATTGTCGATCGATCGCCCGCCGGGTGTGCGCGCACTGTACGAGCGCCTGCGTAAGCAGACCGGCGACGACCACGCCGCGCGCCATCGCATGCTCGATTGTCTTGCGGAAATTATTTGGGATGCGCAGCGCGCCGGACGCGCACCCGACGACCGCGCCTACCTCGACTGCCTGCAAAAAATCGCCGGCGCGGTTTAGGCGCTCATTCCTGCCAATCGCGAATGCCGCCGACGAGCGAATAGGCGTCGATATTGCGCTCACGCAATAAATACGCGGCGCAGCGGCTGCGTCGACCGCTGCGGCAATAGACGATATAGGTTTGCTTCGGATCGAGTTCGCCGATGCGTTGGCGTAGCGTTTCCAGCGGCAACCAGTGCGCGCCGGGCAAATGAAACTCCTCGTATTCCATTTCGTAGCGACAATCAATCCAGCGCGCCGTGCCCGCGGCGATGCGGGCGCGCGCCGCCGCCGGCTCCATTTGCAAGACCAGATTCGGCTCGACCAGTTCAACAAAGTCCTGACTCGTGAGGGTCCATAACTTCGCATCGGCAGTGATCTTCACCGTGCCGGTGCGGAAGCCGCCCATCAGCAGCGCCTCTTCGCCGAACACATCGCCGGCACGCAAATCCGCCGCGAGTACCGTTTCGTCGGTGAAGGCATCGGTGCGCCAGACCTCGGCGCGTCCCGACTCGATGAGATAATACAAGTCGCCCTTCTCACCTTGGCGAAACACGGTGTCGCCCGCGGCGCATTCGCGCGGCTGCATCCGCCG
>CAZCAK010000364.1:0-2142 GCA_964496605.1 uncultured Acidiferrobacteraceae bacterium
AGCTGATAGAAACCGCGGTCAATCGCGCACTCGCCCTGGATCCAAAAACACGCACACGCCTGGCGCAGCTCGCCGGCAAAATCATTCGCCTCGAAATCATCGCACCGCCGCTCACGCTCGATATCGCACCACAGGCCGAAGGTATCCGCATATTGCCTGCGGGCATGCGCGTCGACGTCAGCCTGCGCGCCGGTGCGATGGACTTTCTGCGCATCGTGCACAACGCGGACGATATGGATGCATTGCGCTCTCTTCAAATCGACGGCGATCTCGCGCTCGGACAACAATTTCAGCGCATCGTGCAGGGTTTCAATATCGACTGGGAAGAACAGCTATCGCATGTCCTGGGCGATGTCGCGGCATACCAACTCGCGCGCGCGCTGCGCGGCGGTGCACAATTCGCGCAAAACGCATTCAGCGCATTCGCACGCGATATCGGCGAGTATGCGCAATACGAGAGCGGCGTCCTCGCCAGTCGCGCCGAAGTCGCCGGCTTTCTTACCGACGTCGATACCTTGCGCGCCGATGTCGACCGCTTAAGCGCGCGCATCGCGTTACTGCAAGCGCAGCGGCCATGAATCGTCTCACGCGCCTACGCCGCTTGCTCGCGATTACGCGCGTATTCGTGCGTCACGACCTCGATGAGTTCGTGCTGGCACTGCACTTGTTTCGTCCGTATCGCTTCGTATTGCGTCTGGCGCCTTGGCGCTGGTTGCCGCGCCGACCGACGCCGCGCGCGGTGCGACTACGCCTGGCACTGGAAGAGCTCGGACCGATTTTCGTGAAGTTCGGCCAGATGTTGTCGACGCGGCCGGATTTGCTACCAGACGATATCGCCCTCGAGCTCACCAAGCTGCAAGATTCAGTGCCGCCCTTCCCCGGCGTCGTGGCGCAAAAAATTATCGAACGCGCCTATGCCGCACCGCTCGGGCAATTCTTCGATGATTTCGATTTACGCCCGGTGGCTTCCGCCTCAGTGGCGCAGGTGCACTTCGCGAAACTTAAAGACGGCAGCGAAGTCGCGGTCAAGGTATTACGTCCCGGCATCGAAAAGATTATCGCGCGCGACCTGGAGCTGATGTACACGCTGGCGCGACTCGCCTTACGTTACGCGCCCGATGCGAAGCGTTATCGCCCGACCGAGGTGGTCGACGAATACCGCAACGTGATTTACAACGAGCTCGATCTCGCGATCGAGGCCGGTAACGCCAGCCGCTTACGCATGAACTTCGCCGATTCGAATCTATTGTACGTGCCGAAGGTGTTTTGGGATTACACGCGGCGCGAAGTCTTGGTGATGGAACGCATCGACGGCATTCCTATTAGCAATGTCGAGGCGCTGCGCGCCGCCGGCATCGATATGCGCAAGCTCGCGCACAACGGCGTTGAGATTTTTTTCACTCAGGCGTTTCGCGACGGCTTCTTCCACGCCGATATGCATCCGGGCAATATTTTCGTCTCGCGTGAGGGGCAATACCGTGCGGTCGATTTCGGCATCATGGGCACCCTAAGCGAGGAAGATAAACTTTATCTGGCGCAGAACCTGCTCGGATTCTTCAATCGCGATTATCGCGCGATCGCTGCGGCGCACGTGCAAGCCGGTTGGGCACCGCCGGATACACGTATCGAAGAATTCGAGGCCGCGATTCGCGCCGTGTGCGAACCGATTTTCGCCAAACCGCTGAAAGATATTTCCTTTGGCCGCGTATTGCTCGGATTATTTCAAACCGCGCGGCGCTTCAATATCGAGATTCAACCGCAGCTGGTGTTGCTGGAAAAAACGCTGTTCAACATCGAAGGACTGGGGCGACGTTTGTATCCGGATTTGGATTTGTGGATTACCGCGAAGCCGTTCTTGGAAAACTGGATGCGCAACGAACTCGGTCCGCGCGCCTGGATACGTAGTCTGCAGCGAGAATTTCCGCGCTTGGTGCATGTGTTGCCACAAATCCCGGCGCAATTGCATCAGGCCTTACTATCGCTCAGCCAAAATCGCGGCGGCGATCGCGCGACACTGGAAGAACTGCGCGCATTGCGTGCCGATTTTCAACGCCAGCGACGCGGCTCGTGGCTTGTCGCCATCGGTGCCGGTGCCGCCATCGGCGCAGCCGCCATGACCATGATCGGCACCGCCACCGCCGG
>CAZCAK010000365.1:0-2141 GCA_964496605.1 uncultured Acidiferrobacteraceae bacterium
CGCAATACGCATTCGCCATCGGCGAATAAGTCCTGTGCGTTTAACCATTGTGCCGCGGCATCATCGGGCAAGAGCTCGAACCGTGCGCTGACTTCGGCGCGCGCCGCGCCGTGACGAATGACGCCGCTCTCGGCGCGCTCGCCCAAGGCCAGCGCCAAGGCGTCGATCAAAATCGATTTGCCGGCGCCGGTCTCGCCGGTGAGTACATTGAAGCCGGGACGAAATGGCACCGTCATTTCGCCGACGATGGCAAAGTCGCGAATATAAAGTTCAACCAACATTACAGCTTCGTGCCCCACAATAATTTCGCGCGCAGCACTTCGTAGTGATTGCGATTCGCGGGGTGGATCAAGGTGACCGGTGTCTCGCCGCGATGCACGCAGACGCGGTCGCCATTGCGCACCATGAAGGTGGCTTGGCCGTCGAAGGTCACATGCGCCTCCTGGTCATCGGTCAATACGATTTCGATCTGGCTATTACTGTTCACGGCGAGCGGGCGGTTGCTCAAGGTGTGCGGACAGATCGGAACCAAAATAATCGCCGGCAAGGTCGGATGCAGAATTGGGCCGCCGGCCGACAGCGCATAAGCGGTGGAGCCGGTCGGCGTCGCCACGATAATACCGTCGGCGCGGGTCTCGCTGACGAATTCGCCGTCGATGTAGGTTTCGAATTCGATTAAGCGCGCGAGATTGCCTTTATTGAGTACGACGTCGTTTAAGGGGTTGAAGGTGTGAATCACCTCGCCGTCGCGCACGATTTCGGCGTGCAATAAGAAGCGTTCCTCGGTGCGATATTGACCGTCGAGGATCTTGCCGATGACATCGAACATATGGTCGGTGGAGATATCGGCGAGAAAACCGAGCCGGCCGACATTTACTCCGATCAACGGTACGCGATGACGCGCGATATTGCGCGCGACATTGAGCAGGGTACCGTCGCCGCCAATGACGATTGCGAGATCGATTTCGGCGCCGATCGTCGTGACCGGCCGGCGCGCGACTTGCGGCTTACCGACACGTTCGGCGGTGCTCTCCTCGAGGACGATCGAAAGCCCGCGCCCGTGTAGGAAGTCGCATAAACCGAACAGTACCTCGCCGATATTTTCATCGCGGTGGCGTCCGAATAGGCCGACGGTTCTAATTTTTACGGGCGCGTGGTTCATCCGGCCATAAGCTAACACGCGTCGTCGAGCCGGCCAATCAAAGTGCCTCACGATACCGATATTTGGTAGGAATGCGTCCGCGGATTGACAGCTAGACCTCAGGTTGGTAGGTTCATCTAGCACTCATGGTAAAAGAGTGCTAAACAACCGCTATGTCGCCGTTATCGCCGCGCGCAGAAATTTTCCTGAAGGCCCTGGTCGAGCGTTATATCGCCGACGGGCAACCTGTGGGTTCGCGCACCCTAGCGAAAGAGACCGGCCTCGACTTAAGCCCCGCGACGGTGCGCAATATCATGGCCGATCTCGAAGATCTCGGGTTGATTAGCTCGCCGCATACCTCGGCGGGGCGGGTACCGACGCAGCTCGGCTACCGCATGTTTGTCGATTCCTTGCTCACGGCGCGAATGCCGCGCCATAGCCACCTAAAACACATCGAAGGCGGTTTCAACGCCGCTGCGGCCGGAAAGGACCCGCAGCAAGTGGTGGAGTCGGCCTCGCAATTACTATCGCAACTCACCAAGCTCGCCGGTGTCGTGCGTCTACCGCGACGGGAGTTCGGGTCGTTTCGGCATTTAGAATTCCTCTCACTATCGCCGGGTCGGGTGCTCGTGATTTTGGTCACGCAAGATGGGCGGGTACACAACCGGGTGATTCAAACCGATAAGACCTATTCGCCCTCGGAGCTGATACAGGCGGCGAATTTCTTCAATGAGACCTATTCCGGCAAGACGCTGTTGGAAGTGAAGGCGGCCTTGGTCGCGGCCATGCAGCAGGACAGCGATGCGATGCAAAGCATCATGCGCGGCGCCATGACCATGGCGCATAAGGTGTTTACCGACGATACCCAAGCCCCGGGCGCCGATCTGGTTGTCAGCGACCATCGCGTGGATGGCGTTGATCTTCTTCGCAAGATCGTCCTTGTCGTAGGCGTTGATCTCGCCCGAGGCGTCCGTGAGACGGCCATCGGCCTTCTCGACAC
>CAZCAK010000366.1:0-2133 GCA_964496605.1 uncultured Acidiferrobacteraceae bacterium
TAAGAAAAAAAAATAACAAGCTGGTCGTAAAAAGTTAATGGGCCCGGGTGACCGGGCCTTTTTATTTCAGGCGTAGTGCCGGGAGCGGTTATGAGCACGAGCAGAGACAAATCCGGTTTTCCCTTTACGCGCATGCGGCGCATGCGGCGCGACGCCTTTAGCCGTGCCCTAATGCGGGAACATGTGTTAACTCCGGCCGATTTGATTCAACCGGTGTTCGTACTCGACGGCAAAAATAAGACCGAGGCGGTGCCGTCTATGCCCGGTGTCGAGCGCATGAGCGCGGATGTGCTGCTGCGCCAGGCCGAGACTTGGGTAAAGAAAGGTTTGCCGGCGATCGCCCTGTTTCCGGTCATCGCTGGGGATAAGAAATCGCTACGCGCCGAAGAGGCGTACCGCGACGACGGCTTGGTTCAGCGCACGGTGCGCGCACTCAAATCGGCCTTGCCGGAACTCGGTGTCATTACCGATATCGCGCTTGACCCTTACACCTCGCATGGGCAAGACGGCTTAATCGACGATCACGGGTATGTCATCAACGACGAGACTGTGACCGTACTGGTACGACAGGCCTTGTCACATGCGGCCGCCGGTGCCGATGTCGTGGCGCCGTCCGATATGATGGACGGACGCGTGCGCGCGCTACGCGCCGCGCTCGAGGAGAACGGGCATATTCATACACGCATCCTCGCCTATGCCACAAAGTATGCCTCGAGCTTTTATGGCCCATTTCGCGATGCGGTCGGTTCGGCGGCAAATCTCGGCGGCGGCAATAAATACACCTATCAAATGGACCCGGCCAATAGCGATGAGGCCTTACGCGAAGTCGCGTTGGACCTCGATGAGGGTGCCGATATGGTAATGGTCAAACCAGGCTTACCGTATCTCGACATCGTACGGCGCGTGAAGGAGACGTTCGGTGCACCGACCTTTGTGTATCAAGTCAGCGGGGAATACGCGATGTTGATGGCGGCAGCGCAAAACGCTTGGCTCGATGAACGTGCCTGTGCGCTGGAATCGCTGCTGGCATGTAAGCGTGCCGGCGCCGACGGCATCCTGACTTATTTTGCGGCCAAGGCGCTCGACTGGTTACAAAAACCGTAACTAGAACGAGCCGCTGATCGCCACACCGAATCCATCGCCGTGAATATCGCGGCCGTCGCCAGTGTAGGTGATGTAGGTGTAGCGGATGCCGGCGGTCACGTTTTCGGTGACGCGGTAATCCGCTTGGACAATGGCGCCGACACGGCTATTGAAGTCGACCCCACCACCGCTAACGACACCGCTGCGTTTGAGCTTAGGATTGATGTGATACGTCAAGCCACCGCCGACGCGAAAGAAATCCCAGTTGTAAAACGCGAGCGCCTCGAGCGGGTAACGCGTAAAACTGATTTCGCCGTTATTCGCCGTGACACCGGTGTACTTCCACGCCAGGGTCAATTGCGTTTCGAAATTACTGGCCGCCGGGACTAGGGCGATGCCGCCACCGAAATAGAATCCGTCGTTGGCCTTAATCGATTCGGTGGTGCCGTCGGCAAACCGCACCGTTTGCAGCGTATCGCCGCCGAAGTCGTAACCCGCCTTGACCACCCCGCGCCACTCGACTGCCTGCGCCGTGCCGGTAGCGGTAAGTAAGAGAATGCACGCCGTGAAATGAAGCGCGCGACACCGGGAAGAGTAACGAATACGTTTGCAAAACATCGGTGCCTCCATGCACGCTCCTATGTGGGCCTAGCCCGATTTCTGTCCAAGAATATCGTTTTCGATTTGTTCTAGACTCGTGTGGCGTACATCTTTACCCTTCACGAGGTAAATCACATACTCGCAAATATTACGCGCGTGATCGCCGATGCGTTCGAGCGCGCGTGCCGACCAAATGACATCCAGCGCGCGCGAAATCGTGCGCGGATCTTCCATCATGAAGGTAATCATTTGGCGCATGACGCCGTCGTATTCGCTGTCGACTTGGCGATCTTCGCGTGCCACACGCAAGGCCGCGGCGGTATCGAGACGGGCAAACGCGTCCAACGCATCGTGCACCATTTGGCGCACGTGATTGCCGAGCGATTGAACCTCGATATAGCCGTCTTTCGGCCGCTCGGCGTCCGCGAGACGCACCGCCATGCGCGCGAT
>CAZCAK010000367.1:0-2113 GCA_964496605.1 uncultured Acidiferrobacteraceae bacterium
CGGTGAATTGCAGCGCGTAATCCGGAATACGACGCGGCATGCCCGCGAGACCCAAGAAGTGCTGGGGAAAGAAGGTGACGTTGAAGAAAATCGTCGTCAGCCAGAAATGCGCCTTTGCCAAGGTCTCGTTGTACATATGACCGGTCCACTTCGGCAACCAGTAATACATACCGCCCATCATCGCCATAATCGAGCCGGAGAACAGCACGTAGTGGAAATGCGCAACAACGAAGTAGGTATCTTGGTATTGAAAGTCGGCTGGCGCGATCGCGAGCATCAGGCCCGACAAGCCGCCGATGGTGAACAAGAACACAAAGGCGATGGCGAACAACATCGGCGTTTCGAAGGTCATGGAGCCGCGCCACATGGTCGCGATCCAGTTAAACACCTTCACGCCGGTCGGTACCGCAATCAGCATCGTCGCGTACATGAAGAACAGCTCGCTCACCGGCAACATGCCGGCGGTGAACATATGATGTCCCCACACGATGAACGACAGGAACGCGATTGAGGCGGTCGCGTAAACCATTGAGGCATAGCCGAACAGCGGCTTGCGCGCAAAGGTCGGAATGATCTGCGAGATCAGGCCGAACGCCGGCAGGATCAAGATATACACTTCCGGGTGACCGAAGAACCAGAAGATATGCTGGAACATCACCGGATCGCCGCCGCCGGCGGCATCAAAGAAATGCGTGCCGAAGTGACGGTCGGTAAGCAGCATGGTCACCGCGCCCGCGAGTACCGGCATCACCGCGATCAAGAGATACGAGGTGATTAGCCAGGTCCAGACGAACATCGGCATCTTCATCAAGGTCATGCCGGGGGCGCGCATATTCAACACCGTGACAATGATGTTGATCGCACCCAGCACCGACGAAATACCCATCATGTGGATCGATAAGATCGCCATGTCAGTACTCATGCCGCCTTGAATCGACAGCGGGGCATACATGGTCCAGCCACCCGCCGGTGCGCCACCGGGGACAAACAACGAAGAGATCAAGAGCGTAAAGGCGAACGGCAAAATCCAGAAGCTCCAGTTATTCATGCGCGGCAGCGCCATATCCGGCGCGCCGATCATGATCGGGATCATCCAGTTCGCGAAGCCGACGAAGCCCGGCATGATCGCACCGAAAATCATCACCAAGGCGTGCATCGTGGTCATCTGATTGAACAGATGCGGATTGACGATCTGCAGGCCGGGCTGGAACAACTCGGCGCGGACTACCAGGGCGAAGCTGCCGGCGACAAAAAACATCATTAAGCTGAATAGGAGATATAAGGTACCGATGTCCTTATGGTTGGTGGTGAACAACCAGCGCTTTAAGCCAGTCGGATGTTCGTCGTGATGCTCAGTTGCGTGTGCCGTAGCCATTAGTCGGTCTCCTAACTCAAAATCTTTAACGTAGTGCCTTTACTTGTGCCGGTTGCACGATATCGCCGGTGCTATTACCAAGCGCATTACGCTCATAGGTAATGACCGCAGCGATATCGACATCGTTCATTTGCGTCGCAAATGCCGGCATGGCCGTGCCCGGACGGCCGCCCTTCAGCACGATACCGATGTGTGCCGCCACTGGACCGGTCGCGACTTTGCTTCCGGTAAGCGCGGGAAATACGCCCTGAACACCGGCACCGGTTGGACCATGACAAGCGGCGCAGGTGGCGTAGACCTTTTCGCCGCGGGCGAGGAGATCGGCCTTGCTCCATTCTTTATTGGCATCGGCCGCGGTGGCTTGCGCACCGGCCTTCTGCTTCGCGACCCAATCGTTGAAGTCGGCTTCGTTCTTCGCTTCCACCACCACCGGCATAAAGCCATGGTCTTTGCCGCAAAGTTCAGCACATTGACCGCGATAGGTACCCGGCTTCTCGATGCGCGCCCAGGACTCGTTGATAAAGCCTGGCACCGCGTCGGTCTTCACGCCCAATTGCGGCACCCACCAAGAGTGGATGACGTCATTGGAGGTAACGATGAAGCGCACCTTCTTGCCGACCGGCAATACCAGCGGGTTGTCGACTTCCAATAAGTAGTTTTGACTCTTCTGCTGTTGATTAGTGATTTGCTCACGCGGGGTGGCGAGCATACTGAAATAGCTGACTTTCTGGTCGGGGA
>CAZCAK010000368.1:0-2112 GCA_964496605.1 uncultured Acidiferrobacteraceae bacterium
CGGCGAACGCCTCGGCATCGCGAAAAAATCCGGTGACACTGATCAAGAATTCCTTCAGCAGTGCGGTAACTTCTTGCTTGGTGTTCTGCAAATAGCGCAGGTAATCCTCGATATGTACCAACTGATTGACCGCCATGCGCCGCTCGATGCGCCGGACGATGGTGTTGCGTTTGTAATGCGTAAAGTCATGACCGGTGTGGGTGCGTAGGATAAGGAATATTGCCTCTAAGGTTTCGCGCGACTCGGGCGTTTTCGACGCGCGTGCCGGCGCTGCAACATAGGGGTGCTGGGTAAAGCGCGCAATCTTCTGCGCCATCTCTCGCGGTGGCGAAACGTCATCGACGCTGCCGCTCGCGATCGCGAATTGAGGCATGCCGCTGTAAGTCGCGGATGCGTCTTGCGCCAGCGTCATGCCGCCGCCGTTTTTGATCGCACGCAAGCCCAAGGTGCCGTCGGTGCCGGTGCCGGAAAGTACCACGCCAATCGCACGCTCGCCGCAGTCCTGCGCCAGCGCGCGAAAGAAGAAATCGATCGGCATGCGTAAGCGGCCGGCCGGTTCCGGTTTAATACAATGAAAGCTGCCGCCGACGATGCTGAGATATAAGCCGGCCGGCGCCAGATAAACCGTATTGGGCGCGAGCGCGGCGCCGTTCTCGACTTGCATCACCGGCATCGCGGTATGACGCTTGAGCAACGGCGCCATACCGTCGTCGTAGTCGGGTGCATGATGCTGCACGACGACGAATGCCGTACCCATGTCTACCGGTGTTTGATCGAAAAATTGCTGTATCGCATCGAGCCCGCCCGCGGATGCGCCGATCGCAACCACGGAAAATTTCATTTGCATTTCTTGCCGATCGAGCAGGGTCGCTTGGTGCGGTGTCGCCGGTGAAAGGTGCTGGGTTTGCTGCACGGCTTTTGCGGTGACGCCCTTGCTGGAACGCCGTGGCGTTGAGGACGAGCCCGGCGCTGTGGCGCTGAGGTTTTTGGATATCCGCGTGCGCTTGGGTTTCATGGCGTCCGGCTCGCTGCGCTCAGGGCGCCGGCACAAGTTGTGGCTGTTAAGCCGGCGTTAAGAAATTGAAACTCGACGACGCGCTTAAAGGTTTCAGGGCTAACTTCGATGATGCGGCAGGCTAGCGTAACAGTAAGGTCCTTTTCATTAGCGTGACACACCACTGTGCGCCCTATTGGTGGCGAAGTCACGTGCTAGTTGAGCTATCGGAGTCAACTTACCGGATATTATTGGTTTTGTTCACGATGTGGCATTCGTCGACCGATGAGCGGTGGCGAACAAGAGAACGTTAAGAACGCTCGGTACGTTGCGCCGGCAAGATTTGCGCAATCTTCGCGCGCAACTCATCGATCTGATAAGGCTTGCTGATGGTGGCGCAAAATCCATACTCGCGATAGCGGGCTATCACCTGATCGTTCGAGTAACCGCTGGAAACGATTGCACAGACCTTGGGATCCAACGCGCGCAGTTGTGCAATGGCTTCTTTGCCACCGACGCCATTAGGTACGGTAAGGTCGAGCATGACTAATGCAAACGGATGATGCGCCTCCAGCGCCGCACGATATTCGCGCACCGCCGCCGCTCCGTCTTCTACGGTAACGACGCCGTAACCGAGATGCTTAAAGACGCGTTCGAGGAAGCGTCGAATTATCGGCTCATCGTCCATCACCAGCACGCGCGCCGCATGCTCCGCGGTATTGCGGCTGGCAGCGTGTTCCTGCTCGCTGCGCACGGTTGGCAAATAAATGGTAAACGTCGTCCCTTTCGGTGTACGCGGCGCAACCATAATATAGCCACCGTGTTTCTGCACGATGGCATAGGCACTGGTGAGCCCCAAACCGCTACCCTTAGGCTTAGTGGTAAAGAACGGATCGAAGATCTTGCTGCGCTCTTCCGGCGGTATGCCCACACCCTCATCGGAAATCTCTAGCCGCAAATAACAGCCGCTCTCGAGCGGAATATGCCCCGCCTCGGTCAGGTGTTCGTTCGCGGCACGCACATACAAACCGCCGCCGCTCGGCATCGCCTGCTGCGCATTGATGATCAAGTTATTAATCACCTGCACGATTTGGCCCTCATCGGCATCGATGGGCCAT
>CAZCAK010000369.1:0-2097 GCA_964496605.1 uncultured Acidiferrobacteraceae bacterium
ATCAAAATTCAGTTTTAAAGTATCGAGGTTAGTACCAACGTGCGCGTCCCACACGCGTGGGAGTGCGCTTTTTCCGACCAGTCCTAGACTCGCGCTTTACCGGAATAGTCGTGCTGCATCACGTGCTGACCTTAATTTTATTTAAAGAGGTCCGCGGTAGAGCCGCTTTCTATTGAAAGGCGATTAGTTTTACAGTTATTAATTAATTAATGATGTTCTGTTTAGAGGATTGAATCTTGTACTGATACTTACCCGGCGCGTCGTCGACGCCGCCGTTCTCCCCACCTCACGATGGAGGCCTTTCGCATGGTTGCATTCTCGGTCAACGGCAAACAACAACAGGTCGATGTCAGTAGCGACACGCCTTTGCTATGGGTGTTGCGCGATACGCTCGGGCTTACCGGTACTAAATACGGTTGCGGCATCGCGCAGTGCGGCGCCTGTACGGTGCATCTCGACGGTCAGGCGATTCGCTCTTGCATCACACCGATCTCCGCGGTGGCGAATAAAAAAGTTGTGACGATCGAGGGCCTATCGGCGAACGCAGATCACCCGCTACAACAGGCCTGGATCGAGGAAGACGTGCCGCAATGCGGTTACTGCCAATCGGGCCAACTGATGTCGGCCGCGGCACTACTGGCGCAAACACCGAAACCGAGCATGGAACAAATCGAGGCGGCGATGTCCGGCAATCTATGTCGCTGCGGTACCTATCCGCGCATTCGCCGCGCCATCGCGCGCGCCGCCGGTGTGAAAGGCGGTGCCGCATGAACGACATCGATATTTCACGGCGTAAGTTTTTACAAGTCAGCGCCTTGGTCGGCGGCGGTATGGCACTTGGGATTTATTTACCGACGGCGCGCGGTGCGCGCGTACCGGACGATATCAACGCCACCGACGTCAATATGGAGAAGCCGTTCGAACCGAATGCCTGGATCCGCATCGCTTCAGACAACACCGTCACGCTCGTGGTCGACAAATCAGAGATGGGCCAAGGCGTGATGACGGCGTTACCGATGCTGCTCGCGGAGGAGCTTGACGTCGACTTAAGCAAAGTCAAAACAGTGCCAGCACCGGCGGCGGAGCCGTACAAAAATCCCAAGCTCGGCATGCAGGCCACTGGTGGCAGCACCAGCGTCGCCACAAGTTGGGAACGGTTGCGCATGGCCGGTGCCGCGGCGCGCGTGATGTTGATCGACGCCGCGGCGCAACAGTGGAAGGTGAATCCCGACACTTGCACCACCGACAACGGTTATGTAGTGCATGCGGCGAGCAACCGGCGCGCCAGCTACGGCGAGCTTGCCAGCGCCGCGGCGGATTTCCCCGGCCCGGATATGCCGCCGCTCAAATCGCCGGACGAATTTAAAATCATCGGCAAGCCGCAACCGCGGCTCGACACCGCCGATAAAGTCGACGGCAGCGCCATCTACGGCATCGACGTCAAGGTACCGAATATGCTGGTCGCCACGATCGCGCATGCACCGGCGTTCGGCGGACGCTTGAAAACTTATGATGAAAAAAAGGCCAAGGCGGTTCGCGGCGTGCGCGCGGTGGTGAAGCTCGATAGCGGGCTTGCGGTCGTGGCGCAAGACTACTGGACTGCGCAAAAAGGTCTGAAGGCCGCGGCGCCGCGCTGGGACGCGGGCAAGAACGGCGATGTCTCGAGCAGCAGCATCGATCAACTGTATCGCGCGGCGGCGCAGGAGAAAGGTGCGGTGGCGCATCAAAGCGGCGATGCCGCCGGAGTGTTAGCGCAGGCGCAGAAAAAATTCACCGCGATCTATCGTTTACCGTACGCCGCGCACGCCACCATGGAGCCGATGAATTGCACCGCACACGTGCGCACCGACGGCTGCGACGTATGGGCACCGACGCAGGCGCAAACCGGCGTGCAAATGACTGCGGCGAAAATTACCGGGCTACCGCACGAAAAAATCCAGGTGCACACGACATTCCTCGGCTGTGGCTTCGGGCGACGCTTCGAACAGGATTTCGTTGCCGAGGCGGTGCAGCTGTCGAAAAAAATGCGCGCACCGGTGAAGATGATTTGGTCGCGCGAGGAAGATATGACGCACGACTTCTATCGCCCGGCGGTCT
>CAZCAK010000370.1:0-2093 GCA_964496605.1 uncultured Acidiferrobacteraceae bacterium
TCGATGAAGAGGTGCGGAAATGTCGTGCCGCTGCGGCGAATATCGGAGTACATAAAGAGATAAAACAGGTCGAACAGCGGCAAGCCCTGCGCTTGCGATAGGTCCCAATCGATAATCGAGCGAATGCGAAAATCCTGCGCATCGACCAGCATATTCTCGATCTTGTAGTCGCCGTGCAGAAACACCAGCGGTAAGGTGTTGCCGATCAAGCGCGTCTGGACATAGCGATAGATATTGTCCAAACGCTTGCGCGGCGCACCGGCGCGCGCCAAGTGATCAAAAATTGAACCGCAATGACGCTCGAATCGCTGCCGATCGATTTTGACCGACTGCAGCGTCGCTTGATGGAATTCAATCAACCGCTGCGCCGCCTGTGTCATGAGCCGATCCAAGGGATATGCCGCCGAATCGACCGGGATACCCTCCACCGCCGCCTCGCAATAATAGGACTGTCCGGCAAAATCGCCGCGATCGAGGGCGCGCGGCACCATACCCCGTAATAAGCCGGGGGCATCGACCGCTTGCAAGGCACGCCAATGCGTGGCGCAACGCGCATCGGCCTCGACGCCAATCGGCAGGCGTACCATGCGCTCGTCCCCGTCGGCGGCACGCACGCGATAAATCAAACTAGCGGGATTGCCGGTGCGGATACGACGTATCTCGAAGCGATCGGTACCCAACGCCTGTGCCAAAATTTGTTCGCCGAGACTCGGTGCGATGCTGCGGCGCGCAATGAGTAGCGCCGCACCTACGGTCCAACGCGCCACCGGACCGCTCGCAAGCCAATATAAAATACGCTCGCGCCGACTCAGCTCCGCCGGCGCCATCGCTTTCGGCACAGCAGTCTTGCGGCCGAAGGGCCACAAATAACGTAGCGAATGCATACCTGGGAACGGCGTCCAGGCTGCAATATGCGCGAAACCGCGCTCACTCAGCGCCATACGCAAGGACGCGATTGTGGCACGCCGGCGTGGCGCGCCGGGACGCAGACGATGACGCCACTCGGCGCCGTTGGCACAACTCAGCGCCAGACTGCCATCGGTTTTGAGTACCCGACGGCACTCATTCAAAAAATTCTCGTTGCTGCCATCGCCGGCCTCGATCATGGCACGATCGAATTCGTCGACAATAACCGTGTCGAAGATGGCATCGGGAAACGGTAAGAACGACTGCCGCCAATGGAAGTCCCTGGCTGCGACCAGCGTCTGCGCCACCTGGCCGCGCAGCGATTGCGCCCAGGCGCCGTCACGATCGCCCAGGACCAATACTCGCTGATGCGGCGCCAGCGGCAGCAGAAATTTCCAAGCCGTGCGTTTTAAATCGCCCATGGTCATCCTAAATAAATTCGCGTGAACAGAAACACCGCCGCAACGCCGCCAACCACGAAACCAGAAATCAGGTGCAGATCGCGCCGCGCGAGCGTCATTTGAAACTGGGTAATGCGCGCAAACGCGACGCTAAGGGCAATTAAGACGTAGATCAGCTCGAACTCTGTCGTCAGCGTTGCTGACATTAATAAGTAACAGTAAAACGTAATCAGCAGCCCCGATATCAGCGACTGCATTTTTTCGTCGGCCACCATTTCGCGCATACGGCGCAAGGACTGCACACTGGCGTACATCAAGGCGACCCAAATGAATAGGCCGAAGAAGCCGGTCTCGCTCATGTTTTGGATAAAGGAATTGTGCGCGATGAGCTTACCCGTATGCTCGGCGAATTGGCCCGCACCGACGCCGAGCAGCGGCTGTTCCTTCAGCATATCGATGCTGTAGTACCACATTTCGATGCGGTGGTAGGTCGATCGGTCCTCGTCGTCCATAGAATTCATGCGCGAGGGTGCAAATGCCAGCGCCCCGACTAGCGCCAATGCCGTGACGATATATTTTTTTGGACCGTGAAATCGCTTCCAAAAAGTGAAAAAGATGGCGCCGAGCAAGGCGAGAAAACCACCGCGCGAATTGGTAAAGAAAATGGCGACGAACAATAACGGCAACGAAATCCAGGCGAACACGCGCATCCACTTGCTCCATGGCGGCAGTGCAAATTGGAGCAAAAATGGCGCGGCGATAATATAAAGAATGCAAAACACGTTC
>CAZCAK010000371.1:0-2092 GCA_964496605.1 uncultured Acidiferrobacteraceae bacterium
AATAACGTCGAGGTGGTACAGGTAGCGCGCGCCGGCGCCGGAATCTGGACGATCGAAGTGATCGGCGCCAACGTGCCGCAAGGGCGGCAAGATTTCGCATGGGTATGCCTCGCCCCGCTCTAGGTCTATGTCAATCGGCCATAGTCCGTACGCAAGCGGGCCTAGCTGTGGTGTAATGCCGATAATTCTTCAGCTCGATCGCTCATCGTTATCATGAATCTCGAAGTCGTTATTCTCGCCGCCGGTAAGGGCACGCGCATGCGTTCGGCTATGCCGAAAGTGTTACATCAAATCGCCGGTCGCGCGCTGGTGCGTCACGTCATCGATACGGCGCAAACCTTGCAACCGCGCGCGGTGCATGTGGTGTATGGCTTTGGCGGCGATCTTTTACCCAAAACCTTGAGCGATTTGCCCCTGAAGTGGTCGTTACAAGCGGAACAAAAGGGTACTGGCCATGCGGTACAACAGGCCATGCCACAGATCGCAGCGGACTCAGTAGTCCTTATATTATATGGCGACGTGCCGTTGACCCGGCGCGAGACCTTGGTGCCGCTGGTGGAGTTGGCGGGAAATGGCGGTTTGGCGTTGCTTACGATGGAATTAAGCGACGCGACCGGTTACGGCCGTATCGTGCGCGACGCCAATGGCGGTGTTAGCGCCATTGTCGAACACAAAGATGCCACCGCGGCGCAGCGCAATATCCGGGAAATCAATACCGGTATACTGGCGGTGGCAGCCAAGCACCTATGGCGCTGGCTCGCGGCCCTCAAAAACAATAACGCGCAGGGCGAGTACTACTTAACCGATATCGTCGCCATGGCGGTCGCCGATGGCGTTAAGATCGAAACGCGGCAACCTCACTATACTTGGGAGATTATGGGGGTTAATAGCAAGCAGCAATTGGCCGAGTTGGAGCGGATCGCGCAAACCAATCAAGCACAGAAACTCATGGAGCAAGGCGTCACGCTGCGCGATCCGGCGCGCCTCGACGTGCGCGGCAGCTTGAGTTGCGGCCAAGATGTGACCATCGATGTGAACTGTGTGTTTGAAGGCGAGGTTAAACTCGGCGACCGCGTATACATCGGGCCGAATAATGTCATTCGCAATAGCGCCATTGGCGATGGCGTTGTCGTGCAACCGAATTGCGTCATCGACGACGCGCGTATCGGCAAGGATTGTCGCATCGGGCCGTTTGCACGCATCCGCCCCGAAACGACTTTGGGCGATGCGGCGCATGTCGGCAACTTCGTCGAGATCAAGAAATCGCAAATCGGCGACGGCTCGAAGGTGAATCACCTTAGCTATGTCGGCGACAGCACCGTCGGTAAGAAGGTCAATATCGGTGCCGGCGTGATTACCTGTAATTACGACGGCGCGAACAAGCATCGTACGGTGATCGGCGACGACGTCTTCGTCGGCTCCGATTGCCAATTAGTCGCACCGGTCAATATCGGCGACGGCGCCACCATTGGCGCCGGCACGACCTTGACGCGCGATGCGCCCGCGGGTGAATTGACCCTCGGGCGCGCCAAGCAAAAGAGCGTTTCGGGCTGGAAGCGCCCGACCAAGAAACAGTAGAGGTGGTTTATGTGCGGAATTGTCGGCGCAGTCGCGCAACGTAATGTCGTTCCCATCCTGATCGAGGGCTTGAAGCGCCTCGAATATCGCGGTTACGACTCCGCCGGTGTTGCCGTGATCGACGAGGCGCATACCCTTGGGCGCTCGCGCGCGGTCGGTAAGGTGCGCGAACTTGAGGCGACCCTGCAAAACGGCCACGCCCTTAGCGGCTTCACCGGCATTGCGCATACGCGTTGGGCGACGCACGGCAAACCGTCGACGCAAAACGCGCATCCGCATATCTGCCGTAAATCGGTGGCGGTAGTGCACAACGGCATCATCGAAAACTTCGAGGCCCTGCGTGCAATTCAACTGAAGGAAGGTTACGAGTTTACCTCCGAGACCGATACCGAGGTGGTGGCACACGAAGTATATAAACAGTTACAAAAGGAACACGATCTTTTAAAGGCCGTAGTCGCGGCGATTAAGCAATTGCATGGCGCCTACGCCTTGGGCGTGATCAATAACGACGACC
>CAZCAK010000372.1:0-2089 GCA_964496605.1 uncultured Acidiferrobacteraceae bacterium
CATCGTCAATAAATTCCACGAACGGTGCGAGCTCGGCCGCACGCCGTGTCAGCTCGTCCAGCCCTTGGCCCTCGCATTGTGCGAGATCGATTCCCAGGATTTGTACCGCCGCGGCGTTGTGCATGCGCAGCTGTAGACGTGGGTCGAACGAAAGTACGCCGGACGATAAGTGTGTCAGCATCGTCTCGAGGTAGGTGCGCTGTGCCTCGGCGTCACGCTGACTGCGACGGATCTGCATTTGCGCACGATGAATCTTGCGCGTCATATCGTTGAAGGATTTCGTCAGGACACCGAATTCGTCTTGGCTCGTAACCGGAATGCGCCGGCGATAATCGCCTTGCGCAACCGAGCGCGTACCAGCCGCGAGGTGCCGAATGGGTGCGACGAAGCGCCGAGCAAAAAACATCGCGGTCCACATCGACACCAATAAGGAAACCAAGGCGACCAAGGTCAAGGTCAAGGTGAAGCCAAACTTGAGCGGTTTGCGTAGATAGACCAGCTTCTCATATTCGGCGAACGCGGACTGCACACTTTCACCAAGCTTCGTGTAGCGCGCACCGAGCGGCTGCAACACTTGCAACGCACGCGCGGTGGCGCCACCGCGTAAGGAGTGTACCGGTACGACGATGCGCAATTGCAGCCCATGATCGCCGGTATCAACATTGGCGTAGGGCGTGCCTTGGCGTACGCGCGCCAGCGTCGCCTCGCTCGGTCGATCCGGTACCAAATTGGTGAAGGTATTGCGACTGCTGGCGGCGAGGATGCGACCGTCGCTGCCGAGTAGTAAGAGATCCTGCACATCGTATTGATCGCGCAGCGCGTTGAGCGCAACGATATCCTTATCGCGCGATAACTCTAGTTCACCCGCCATTGCCTGCGCCTTATCCAGCATATCTTCCTGCAAGGCATTGAGCGACGTACGTCCCAAGGCCAGCGCGTCGTTTAGCGCCTGTTCGATCTTGATATCGAACCAGCTATCGATGCCGCGATTGAGTAATTGCAGCGAGAACATATATACCGCTACCACCGGTGCAAACGTCAGCGCGACGAGAATCAGCAGTAGTCGCACCGTGAGGCGTGAGCCGAGGACACCGCTGCGGAATTGTTTGACTAGCTCGTACAGATTGAGCGCGATTAGTGTCAGCAATAAGCCGATGCCGAGTGCGCTTAGAACGATCAGAAGAGAATAAAAGCCGCCGAACACCGGCGAGTTTTGCGTCGCCGCCGTCATCATAAACAGCGCGATCGCAACCAGTAAGGATAAACCGGCGAGCGGCACTACGCCGGTGAGATAACGCGTTAGTAGCCGACGCGCCATTTTTTCCAGCCGCTGTTCAGACGCCACGCGGAGGAGGTGTAGGCCACCGGTCGCAATGGCGGCGGGAGCGATTCGATGTCGAGGCGCGCGCGCATATACAAACGGTAATCGCGATTGCGTTTTATTTTTTCTTGCACCGCGAGCTTGATGTCACGTAACTCGCCCATGGATTTCAGAGCGGCACGCAAGTCGTCAAAGCCCTGCGCCGCGATGCCGAAGCCGTGGATCATGTACTGCTTCGGTAGTGCGTGATATTGAATGCGGCGCCGTAATTCCCACTCCATCAAATTAGCATCCCACAGAATTCGCCGATGCTCTTCCAACATCACGTCGACCACGATCTCGACCGGAATGCCCTTTTCGATCGCCTCAATCACCTTATCGTTCAATCCGGTATCGAACACCGCGGTGAATAGCACGCTATTGTCGAGAATTTCGGAGTGCACCAAGGTGATGTCGAGATCGGCCGTAGCCGGCTTGGCGGCGAGACCGAGCCACAGCAACAGCGCCAGGCCAAAAGCCTTAGCTTTTCTGCAATGCGGCATAGTAGAAACCATCCATCTGTTCGGTGCCCGGCAAAATTTGTCGTCCAAATTGCGTGGCGCGTGCCGAGGGAATCTCGAGCGCGATCGGCACGCAATCTTCGACCGAGTGCAATAAGCTCGCGACGGCCTCGTCGTTTTCTTCTTTTAATATAGAGCAGGTCACGTACAAGAGCTTACCGCCGCGCTCGAGCAAGGGCCATAAGGCGTGCAGTAGACGACGCTGTTC
>CAZCAK010000373.1:0-2072 GCA_964496605.1 uncultured Acidiferrobacteraceae bacterium
GGGTACATCGCGTTCGGCAGCATCGCGCGCGCCGATGACGGCGATCGTGCCTACTTGGATGAATTGATTGCGCGCGCCCACGTCTTACGACTCGCGGATCGACCCGAGTGGTACGCGCTGCTGCACTATCACCGCAACACCGTCCGCCCCGGCGTCACCAGCCAGGCCGACGATCCCGCGTTCTTTCATGCGCCGAACGGCAAAACCGATCCGCAAGCGGAACTCGACGGCACCTTGGCGGCGTTCTTTTCACGCGAGATCGAAACCGACACCAAACAAAATCCGCAATGCGCCTTCATCGGCCGCTATCACTGGTTAAAGGCGGAGCTGCGCTTCGATCCGGCGCGCCTGCCGGAACAAGTATGCCAACGGTATCGCGATTGGCGCGCGGCGCTCGATCCCAAATCGCTGACGCTGATCTTTCCCGCGGCGTATTTGAATAATCCCTCGTCGATGTTCGGCCATACGCTATTGCGCGTCGACGGCGCCAACCAAACCGATCAATCGCGCCTATTGGCCTATGCGATCAATTACGCCGCGGCGGCAAATCCCGACACCAACGGTGCGCTGTTCGCAGTCAAGGGTATCTTCGGCGGTTATTCCGGTTTGTTCTCGATTTCGCCGTATTACGTCAAAGTCAAGGAATACAGCGATCTGGAAAATCGCGATATCTGGGAGTATCAACTCAATTTCACGCCGGACGAGATCGAACGCGTATTGATGCACGCCTGGGAACTCGGTCCGATTAATTTCGATTATTTCTTTTTCGACGAAAATTGTTCTTATCATTTACTGTCATTGCTCGACATCGGCCGCCCGGGTCTCAACCTCGCCGATGAATTCAAGTATTGGGTCATCCCTTCGGATACGGTGCGCGCGGTCGCGGCGCGGCCCAATTTGATACAACGCGCCATTTATCGTCCCGCCGCGGGTACGCGCCTGAAGTATCGCCTGCAGCACATGCCGCCGGCCGAACAAGACGATGTGCAGGCCTTGGTCGACGGCAAGCTCGAGACCAACGCGCCGAATCTCGCGGCGCTGACACCGGCGGAGCGCGCCGACCGTTTGGAAACGGCGTATGAGTATTTGCGTTATCAAGTAGCGACGCACAAGCGTAAGGCGAATCAAGCCGCGAATTTATCGCGCGAACTCTTGCTCGCGCGCAGCCGCATCGACGCGCCGCGTCAAGAACCGACGGTACCAACACCGACGATACGCCCAGAGGAAGGACATCCGACCGCGCGCGCGGCAATCGGTTTCGGCGCGCTCGCGAACGAACACTTTGTCGATCTCAACTGGCGTCCGGCGTACCATGACATCCTCGACGACGATGCCGGTTACACCCCGGGCGCGCAAATCAACTTCATGGACTTCGACGCACGTTATTGGACTCGCAACGAACGCTTGCAGCTGGAGCAATTATCGCTGATTGACATCGTGTCACTGACACCGCGCGATCGTTTTTTTCGGTCGCTATCGTGGAAAGTCGGCACCGGCGTGGTGCGCGTACGGCGGCCGAACAACGACGAAGGATCGGTGTATCACGTCGATGGCGGCCCGGGCTTGGTTTACGGTAACGCGCAGATTTATCTCTATGGCTTTCTCGATAACGACCTACGCGTCGGCGGCGCCTTGGCAAAACATTACGCCTATGGCGCCGGTCCGAATCTCGGTGCCTTGCTGATGTCCGCGCGCTACGGCAAGGTGAACGTCTATATCCGCGCCCTGCATTATCCGGTCGGCGACGAACACCACAGCCGCGAGGGTGGCGTTGAATATCGCCTGCCGCTCGACCGCGCGCACGCCATCGATCTGAAATGGAGCGAAACGCGTGACTACGGCACCACGCGCGCCTTATGGCAAGCGGCGTTTCACTGGTATTTCTAGCCCCAAATCCGGTGCGACTTTAGTCCGTATCTCGCCGCGCGGCGCTGCACTATACATGGACTTCAATAGATGACGTCGATCAGGTCGTCGCTGAGGTACCATGCACCGTTCGCAGATTTTGTTTTCGAGTCTCGTGTTATTGAGCGGCTGTAGCACGATGGGCTTTCAGCCATTGGAACCGCAAT
>CAZCAK010000374.1:0-2071 GCA_964496605.1 uncultured Acidiferrobacteraceae bacterium
GTCGATGACGGTGGCACCGCGCGGTAATTTCTTGATATCGCCCTGCGGTGTGAATACATAAACTTCGTCGGGGAATAGATCGACTTTGAGATGTTCTAAAAATTCATTCGGGCTGCCGGCATGTTGCTGCGTTTCCATCAGACCTTGCAGCCATTGCAGCACGTGTGTCTGCATCTGCACCTCGCCGGTTTTATACAACCAATGTGCGGCGACACCGGCTTCGGCGACACGATGCATCTCGTCGGTGCGAATTTGAATTTCCAGCGATACCCCGAAGGGACCGAAGACCACGGTATGTAACGACTGATAGCCGTTGGCCTTGGGGATGGCGATATAGTCTTTGAAACGACCCGGGATCGGTTTATACAAACTATGCACGATACCGAGGGCGCGATAGCAGGTATCGGGCTTGTCGACCACGATGCGAAATCCGTAGAGGTCGTACACGCGCTCGAACGGTAATTTCTTCTGGCGCATTTTATGGTAAAGGCCATAGAGATTTTTTTCGCGCCCGGTAACTTCCGCTTTAATGTCCTCTTGCGCCAATTGCGCCAGAATCGTAGCGCGTACCTTGTCGACCACGGTGCGGCGATTGCCGTAGCGTTTGCGTACCGCCTCGGCAAGCACACGATGGCGCAGTGGATACAGGTGCGCGAAACATAAATCTTCCAACTCCAAGGACCAGCGATGTAAACCGAGCCGATTGGCAATCGGTGCGTAAATATCGCGCGTCTCGCGCGCGATGCGGCGGCGCTTCTCCAACGGCATCGCATACAGGGTGCGCATATTGTGCAGGCGATCGGCGAGCTTGATAAGAATGACACGAATGTCTTGTGACATCGCGAGCAGCATCTTGCGGAAATTTTCCGCCTGCTCTTCTTCCTTGGTCTTGAATTGGATTTGACCGATCTTGGTAACGCCGTCGACCAAGGCCGCAACCGCGGGCCCGAATTCCTGCGCGATGTGATCGCGCACGGTGGGGGTGTCTTCGATGACGTCGTGCAGGATCGCCGCGATGATGCTGCGGGCGTCGAGTCGCAGCGCGGCTAAAATGCGCGCGACTGCGATCGGATGGTAAATATAAGGTTCGCCGCTGTGGCGATGCTGCCCTTCGTGCGCCTCGGCACCGAACAAATAGGCCCGATAAATCTCCGCGACTTCCTGCGGCGCTAGGTACTGCTCAAGGACCTCGCACAGGTCCCCGATGCGAAACTGATCTTCGCTATCGTGTTTATTGCTTGGAGATGAACGCGTCGCTTGCGGGCGAAGCGACTCCGGCTTGGTCTGCTGCGTCTTCATCTGCTTCCAATCCGGCTTCTTGACTGGTTTCGTCGAGAATCGCGCTGGTCACGAAACCATCGGCGATTTCGCGCAAGGCGATGACGGTGGGCTTATCGTTTTCGCGCGCAACGCAAGGCTCGGCGCCCTGGGCCAGCTGGCGTGCGCGCTTGGCACCAACCAGGACCAATTGAAAGCGGTTATCGACATTGGCTAGGCAATCTTCAACAGTAATTCGGGCCATAAGGACGGTTCCTGGACTCGATAGTTAAGTGAATGGGGAAACGGGGATACCTTTTATATAGCCTGATATTAGCCTGGACCGGCGCGGTCTTGCTAGCGCGGCGCGGTATCTTCCGCCAAAAGGCTGCGCGGATCGAGCGATAACGGCCGCACCCGCTCCGGATGGCCGGTGATAATCGCCTTGAGATCCTCAAGCGCCGCGGCGAAATCGTCATTGATCACGACGTGATCGAATTCGACGTAGTGCCGCATTTCTGCGGTCGCGTCGCGCATACGGCGGGCGATGACTTCCTCGCTATCCTGTTTGCGATTACGCAGCCGTTGTTCCAAGGCGGCGCGCGACGGCGGCAGGATATAAATCGACCGCGCCTGCGGCATCAAGGCCTTGATGCGCTGCGCACCCTGCCAATCGATATCGAGCAGGACATCCTTGCCATCCTTTAATACGGTATCGACCGCAACGCGCGACGTGCCGTAGTAATGATCAAACACGCGCGCATGCTCCAAAAATTCGCCGCGGCCGACCATGCGCGCGAACTCCGGGCGATCG
>CAZCAK010000375.1:0-2050 GCA_964496605.1 uncultured Acidiferrobacteraceae bacterium
GATCTCGCCGGCGTCAAAATCCAGGACCGTATACAGCTTCCCGGCGCCGCGACACCTCTATCTCTTAATGGCGCCGGGATCCGTAAAAAGTTTTTCATCGATGTCTACGTCGCCGCCTTGTATCTGCCCGAGCAGACACACGATGCGCAACGCGCGATCGCGGCGCCAGGCCCAAAGCGTGTGCTGCTGCACTTTGTACATGATGTCGACCGAAAGAAAATTCGCGCCGCCTGGCGTGAGGGTTTCGAGGAAAATCTTACCGCGGCCGAACGTCAGTCGCTCCAAGGGCCGATCACACAATTCATCGAGGCCTTTCCCGATCTTCACGTCGGTGACGTAATAACGCTCGATAGCATCCCGCAGCGTGGCACCGAGGTCACGATCGGCGCCAAAGTTCGACTCACCCTCCCCGGCGACGCGTTCTTCCCGGCCCTACTCAAGATTTGGCTGGGTGAACGCCCGCCGACCGCCGCCCTCAAGGCCGCCTTGCTCGGCGACTGAGCCATCACCGCGGCCTCGAGATACCGCCGGCGAACCCCAAAAGGCTTAGGCGAGGTCGGCGGCGTCAGCGTACAGTGAAAGCCATTCCAGTCTTTCCGTACGGAGGGCCCTATGTTGGTCCAGGACATTATGAATACCCAGGTCAAAACCGCACAGCGCCGCACCAAGGTAAGCGATGTCGCGGTGCTCATGTGCTTTAACAAAATCAGCGGCGTGCCGGTGATCGAAGACGATGGACGCATCGTCGGCGTCATATCGGAAAAAGATATTTTGTACGCAATGTACCCGGCGATGGACGAGATCCTACTCGGGGAACGCTATCCGAGCTTGGAGGAATTAGAGCTCGGCTATCGCGACGTGCTGAATCTCACCGTCGGCGACTTAATGACGGTGAACGTGCACACGGTCGCACCGAATGAACCGATTTTGCGCGCCGCCTCGGCGATGTTTCTACATCACATCCGCCGAATCCCGGTCGCAGCCAACGGTCGCCTGGTCGGTATCGTCAGCATCGGCGATGTGCACAAGGCAATCTTCAAGGAAAACTTCGACGAGCAATTCGCGCCGCTGACGCGCGCCAACCTCACGGCAGAAATACCGGCGGCGCGCTTGTAAACAGCCTTAACGTTGCGACACGATAATCAGGCTCACGCCGGCGAATACCAGTAGACCACCGGCGATCACCAGGGTATTGAGGTGGTGTTCGCGAAATAAGACGAAGGTAAACGCCGCGACGAATACCGGATAGGAGATTTCTAAGAGACTGGCGAGCGTCGCATTCTTATCGTCGATCGAGAGATACAGCAGCGCCGATGCAATGAGTGTGGTTAAGGGTATCGCCAAGATCAGCAGGCGTTCGCGCGTAGGTAACGCGAACAGGGTTTGCCAGTCGTGACTTAGGTCCGCATGAAATAGCGGCGCCACCAGCGCAATCCCCAATATCGTCAGGAACAAGGTCCCGTACAGCGATATGCGTTTCAACGCATATTCGATCAGCGGATAATGCACACCCCATACGACCGCCGCACCGAGAGCGGCAACATACCACGCGATACGCACAGGCCCCCGCTTATTCGTTGCGCGATCAGCATTCGATCACATTCACCGCCAATCCGCCACGCGATGTCTCTTTATATTTGCTAGACATATCGGCGCCGGTTTGGCGCATGGTAGCAATCACCTTATCCAGCGAGACGCGATGCTTGCCGTCGCCTTGCAGCGCCATGCGCGCGGCGTTGATCGCCTTCACCGCGCCCATGGCATTGCGCTCGATACAGGGAATTTGCACCAAGCCGCCGATCGGATCACAAGTAAGGCCGAGATTATGCTCCATGCCGATTTCGGCAGCGTTTTCCGCTTGCGCCGGTGTGCCGCCCAACACCTCGGTAAGCGCACCGGCAGCCATGGAACACGCAACACCGACTTCGCCCTGGCAACCGACTTCCGCGCCGGAAATCGATGCATTGAGTTTATACAGGATGCCGATCGCGCCGGCAGCTAATAAGAAGCGCCTTATACCCGTCACATTCGCACCGGGAATGAACCGCGC
>CAZCAK010000376.1:0-2047 GCA_964496605.1 uncultured Acidiferrobacteraceae bacterium
CGCAAAATAGAAACGGCGTCGCACGCCCGCATGTGCGAAGACGACACGCGGGATTTGGATTACACTCGGCCGAGCTATGGACACCCGCACGCAGCATTCGCATACCAACCGGCTCATCCACGAGACGAGCCCCTACCTATTGCAGCATGCGCACAACCCGGTCGACTGGTACGCCTGGAACGAAGCCGCGCTCGCGAAGGCGCGCGCCGAGGACAAGCCGATCTTATTGTCCATCGGTTATTCGGCGTGTCATTGGTGCCATGTGATGGAGCACGAATCGTTTGAGGACGAGGAGGTCGCGCAGGTAATGAACGAGCTATTCGTCTGCATCAAGGTCGACCGCGAGGAGCGGCCCGATCTCGACAAGATTTATCAAACGGCGCATCAACTATTGGCACAACGGCCAGGCGGTTGGCCGTTGAATATGTTTTTAACGCCGGACGATCACACACCGTTTTTTGGCGGCACGTATTTTCCAAAAGAACCGCGTTACAACATGCCGGCGTTTGTTGATGTCTTGCGACGGGTGGCGAATTATTATCGCGACCATCGCGCCGATATCGAAAAACAAAACACGTCGGTGCGCGAGGCGTTTACCCGCATTCAACCCAGCGCGCCGGCCGCGGGCACGCGCATCCTGCCCTCCGTATTGCAAGCGGCGCGACAAGAAATCGAGGGCCAGTTCGACGCTCACTACGGCGGCTTCGGGCAGGCGCCGAAATTTCCGCATCCGACTACACTCGAACGTTGCCTACGTCATTGGGCCGGCGATCGGCGCGACAATAAGGCACTCGATATGGCGCGCTTTACCTTGCACGCGATGGCCTCGGGCGTCATTTACGATCAACTCGGCGGCGGCTTTTGTCGCTATTCGGTCGACGAGCGCTGGATGATTCCGCACTTCGAAAAAATGCTCTACGACAACGGACCGCTGTTGGCCTTATATACCGATATCGCGGTGGCCACCGGCGAGAGCCTATTTAAACGTATCGCCTGCGAAACCGGCGACTGGGTGATGCGCGAGATGCAGGCGCCGCAAGGCGGCTATTACTCCACGCTCGACGCCGATTCCGAAGGGCACGAGGGTAAGTTCTACGTCTGGACGCGCGATGAGGTGCAGCAATTATTGAGCGGCGACGAGTACCGCGTAGTGGAGTTGCGCTACGGCTTCGACGCACCGCCGAACTTCGAGCATAAGTGGTGGCATTTGCATGTTTATAAGGGCATCGAAACCGTCGCGGACCGCCTGGCGGAACCGCAAGCGCGCGTGGCGCAACTCCTGACCAGTGCACACGAAAAGCTGTACGCCGCGCGCGCCGAGCGGATCCATCCCGGACGCGATGAGAAAATATTAACGTCCTGGAATGGGCTCATGATTAAAGGCATGGCACGCGCCGGGCGCTTCTTGCAACGCGAGGACTTCATCGATTCCGCCTTACGCGCACTGGACTTCATCCATGCGCATTTATGGAAGGACGGCCGCTTGCTCGCGACGCACAAAGATGGCAAGTCGCAGCTCAACGCCTACCTCGACGATTATGTGTTTCTCATCGATGGCATTTTGGAATTACTGCAGGCGCGCTGGCGCGACCGTGATCTGGCGTTCGCCATCGAACTCGCCGACACGGTGTTGGAGCGGTTTCAAGATCATGCGGCCGGTGGCTTCTTCTTCACTTCGGACGATCATGAAAAACTCGTCTATCGCCCGAAGCCGGCGGCGGACGAAGCGATTCCGGCCGGCAACGGCGTCGCGGCGCAAGTGCTATTGCGCCTGGGGCATCTGCTGGCAAACGCGGAATATCTCCATGCCGCCGAGCGCACGCTGTTAGCGGTTTACCCGGAGGTCGCGCGTTACCCGTCGGCATACAACGCGGTATTGAACGCGATCGACGAGTATCTGTCGCCGCCGCAAACCATTGTGTTGCGCGGCAATCCCGCGGCGCTCGCGGCCTGGCGCCACGCCGCCGAAGCCGATTACGCCCCGGCGCGATTGATCTTCGCGATTCCCACCGAGGCGCAGGATTTACCGGGCGTGTTGGCGCAACGC
>CAZCAK010000377.1:0-2045 GCA_964496605.1 uncultured Acidiferrobacteraceae bacterium
TCATCACCCACCAATTCGCCGAGAATCGGTAATTGATAACGCTTGACCGCGTCTTCGCTCGCGAGCATCAGCATCGCCGCGCCGTCGGTGACCTGCGAGCTATTGCCCGATGTCACCGAGCCATATTTGCGATCGAACACCGGTTTCAGTTTCGCCAATTGTTGCATATCGGTATCGCGCCGCAGGCCGTTGTCTTCGACGTAGAATTTGCCGCCTTGGTCGTATAGCGGTTCAATCTCGCCGGTTAAATAACCGGCGTCAATCGCCGCTGCTAGGCGTTGATGACTCGCCAGGGCGTAAGCATCTTGCTGTTCGCGCCGAATACCGAAGCGATGCGCGACGATTTCCGCGGTTTGGCCCATGGATAACTTCACTAGTGGATCGCTCAAACCCAATAACAAGGTAAACACCGGTTTTAATTGTGCCGGACGAAACTTGGCGATCGCCTGCAGTCGCGAACCGAAGTTGCGCGCACGCATCATATTCGACAGCCAAGCGACCATGGCGTTATTCCATTGAATCGGTGCGCGGCTCATCGCTTCGGTGCCGCCACACAACACCAAATTCGAATAACCATGTGCAATACGTTGCCGTGCAGTCGATAGCGCCTGCAGACCCGAGGCACAATTGCGCTGCACGGTAAACGCCGGGACGTCGTTACCGCAACCCAAACGTAAACCGATGATCCGCGCGATGTTCGCCTCGTCCGGCGCCGGGATAACACAACCGACCACGACCTCATCGATGGCGCTCGCCGGAAATGGCATACGTGCGAGCAGAGGTCGGCCGGCGGACACCGCAAGATCGGCCGCGGAGAACGGACCCTGATCGCCGCGTGCCTTAAGAAACGGCGTGCGTGCGCCATCTACGACAAAAACTTTACTGGAAGACATGGGAAAACTCCTTGGCGCCCGAGCGACCGCGACGCCGCATACATTTTAAAGATACTGCACTATACCCACTTCATAATAACGCGCGAAGGCGTGTCACGTCGTCGCAGAACGCATTTGCCGCTCTGCGATGACGCTGCCGGACGCGTCTGCATCTAGCGCCGCGTGCAAGGCGGGGAGCCAGTCACGCAAATCGCCGACACAACGAATAATGGCCGGACCGCCTTGTTCTTTCGCCCAGCGGAAAATCGGCGCATCGGCATCGCGATTGATCGCGACCACAATCGCGCCCTTCGCAATCCAATTCATGTGTTGCGGCGCACCGGATACGCCAAGCGCAAGCACCAGCTGCGGACGCACCGCAATGCCGGTTTGGCCAATCTGCCGACTCACCGGCAATAGCTTCAACTCTTGTGTGATCTTGCGCGTTGCGCCGATTTCGACCGCGGCACCGCTTAGCAACTGCAAGCGTGTTTGCAGCGGCACAACTTGTTCTTGGAAAAATTGCGCGTCGCGTACGCCGATACCGACATCGATGATTAGCGGCGCTGCTGCCAAGCCGCTACCGCCGGTTTGATCGCGCGCCGACCAGCGACTGAGCGTGTCGAGACGCGCGCGGTCGTTGCGTAAACGCTCGACCGCGATCGCGGCGACGGTGTCACTTAGTGTGGGCAGTGCATAGTCGGCGGCGACCACTAGCACCGCCTTCGGCGGCAGTGGGATATCGTGCGCGAACCCTTCGCTACTGAGCGTCAGCATGTCCTGTTCGAGTGCCGTGATGCCGGCGATTAGCGGATAGCCTAAGGCCTGTGCCAGCATTGCCGCTGCGTCTAGCGCATCGGGCTGCGCCACGACGTAATGGCATGCGCCTAAGTGCGTTGCCATCTGCATTGCGAGCGGTGGTGTAATGCCCTCGGGGAAATAACGCACGCCGCTAAATTGCCGCGGTAGATATTGCGATACTTGCGGCGCTTGACCGTGGGCGCCGTAGGCGAGGACGCTCGCGCGCTGCGTACGATCGTGGGTCAAGTCGGCAATAAACCGTAGCGCCGGTTGTTGGCGCAAGGTGTTGAGCCGCGTCATCGGTATGAGCCAGACAATGTCACCGCTGTCGACCGCTTGCTCGAGCACACGCGCTACCGGTTCGCGCCGGCC
>CAZCAK010000378.1:0-2033 GCA_964496605.1 uncultured Acidiferrobacteraceae bacterium
CCCATGTGCAAGCTGCCGGTGACATTCGGCGGCGGCAGCATAATGCAATACGCCGTGCCGTCAGCGCTCGCGGCGAAATAGCCGGCGCGTTCCCAGCGTTGGTAGATATCCTGTTCGAGGCGATTTGGCTCGTAGGCCTTCGGCAAAACGTTGCCGGCGTTACTGTCGTCGGTCATTGAGGGTTTAGTGAATATCGGGCTTCGGCTGCACCGCGACGAGCATCTCGCGCAGCACTTGTTCTAGACGATCGATAATAACAGGGTCGAGCGGGGCATTCCCAGCCTTGCGTAATTCGATGTTGAGTTTAGCGATCACGCGCACCGCGATTTCGCGTGCCTTTTCCGGCGGCGGTAACGGTGTGTCGTCGATCGGGACCGAAGCGCCGCGCGGCAGCGCGACGACTTCGTTTAATACCGGGACATCGTCCCAGTGAATAGTGGTTTGTTCCGGCGGCGCGGTCTTTTTCTTTTTGCCACCGCGTTTGCTCGGCGGCGGTTCGACTGCTTCCGGTTCCGGTGTCGATTCTGCTTCCGTGTCAGGTTCGGTCTGCGGTGTCGGTGGTAATGATTCCGGTGAAAATTCTTGCAGCAGCGATTCAAGCGAGGCGAGGGCGGCGGCATCGGTTGCGCGCGACTGCGCCTGCGTTTCGAAGTCGGTCGAGTCGGCTGTGGCCTGCGGCTCGCTCTCGGCAGGGTTATGCGTCTCGGTGTCGTCGGCGTTAGTTTCCAGTAAGTCCGCTGCATCGCTATCGCGATCGGACTTAGTGCGGCGTCGTGTGCGCTTGGCAGCACCGGCGCCTTCCTCGGCGAGCTCGTTATGTACCAAATCCTGTAAGGTCTTCAACACCTCATCGAGGGTGTGTTTCGGCGAAGGTTGATGCTTTGCTTTATCGGCGCACACGGCGTATCAAATCGTGTGGGTTTGCAACACGTAACCGCGGTCGCGATAAAACCGAAACCGTTCCCGCGACTGCACCTTTTCCGCGTCGTCGTTGCCGACGAATTCGATGACGCGCTCGAAGCGGCTGAAGAAGTTCGGTACTTCCGGTGCGAGCGATACCAACACCTCGTGCGCGCTATCCGGCGGTGGGCAATCGCCGATGGCGATGGCGGTATCGAGTGCGGCATCATCGCCGCGGTAAATTCGATGCGGTACGAAGCTGCCGGGTTGGTAAACCCATAATAATTCGTCCAGACGTTCGGCAGCGGCGGCGCTGTCGGTATAGACGTAGGTGCCATGTCCCAGGCGATACGCCTTTTCCACCAACCGGCAAATCAGCCGATGTTTCTCGTTCGCGTCGCTGCTTTGCAGGAGATAAAAATCGACGCGCGTCATGCCTTAGGTCTGTTGGCTGCGATTGATGAGGAATTGCGTGAGCAGCGGCACCGGCCGCCCAGTGCCGCCCTTTTCCTTGCCGGATTTCCAGGCGGTGCCGGCGATATCGAGATGTGCCCATTTGAATTTTTTGGTAAAGCGCGCCAGGAAGCAGGCCGCGGTAATGGTACCGGCTTCGCGCCCGCCGACGTTGGCCATATCGGCGAAATTGGTGTCGAGCTGCTTTTGATATTCATCCCACAAGGGTAAGCGCCAGGCGCGATCGTAAGTGTAGTCGCCGGCGGCAAGTAAGTCGTTCGCGAGCCGATCGTCGTTGCTCAATAAGCCGCTGGCATGTGCACCGAGGGCGATGACGCAGGCGCCGGTCAACGTGGCAATATCGATCACCGCCGCCGGTTTGAATTTTTCGGCGTAGGTAAGCGCATCGCAAAGAATGAGGCGGCCTTCGGCATCGGTATTGAGGATTTCGATGGTTTGCCCCGACATGCTGGTGACGATATCACCCGGGCGACTGGCGTTGCCGCCGGGCATGTTCTCGGTGGTCGGGATCACGCCGACGACATTGAGCGGTAATTTCATTTCCGCGATCGCCTTCATGACCCCGAGGACGGTGCCGGCGCCGCACATATCGTATTTCATCTCATCCATATTCGCCGCGGGCTTGATCGAGATGCCGCCGGTGTCGAAGGTGATGCCTT
>CAZCAK010000379.1:0-2032 GCA_964496605.1 uncultured Acidiferrobacteraceae bacterium
CCAATTCTATTTAATGCGCGGCAGCGTCGCGCGCATTATTCCGCTATTCGCCTGGGTTGCAATCGACATCGTGCTATGGGGATTCATCACGCGTTATCTCAATAGCGTCACCGCGACCGGCTTCAGTTTTGTGCCGATGCTATTGGGCGCGGTATTGCTGTGGGATTTTTTCACGCGCGTAATGCAGGGCGTCACCATCGCATTTTTTGAAGTCGTGTGGTCGCGCAATTTTTTGAATATCTTTGCAACCGCGTTATCGATCGCGGAATACGTTTCGGGGTTGGTAGCGAGCAGCATCTTAACCAGCATGATCGGCTTGATCGTGATGTTGGTGCTCGCGATTACGGTGTTTGGTCTTTCTTTTTTCTCCTTCGGCCTATCCCTGATTCCATTTTTGCTGGTGCTGTTTTTATTCGGCATCGCCCTCGGGATATTGGGCTGCTCCATGGTATTGCGCCTTGGCCCGGCATCGGAATGGTTTGTATGGCCGATCCCGGCTTTGCTATCGCCCTTCGTCGGTGTGTTCTATCCACTACAAACGCTACCGCACTGGATGCAGCTCATCGGTTACGCACTGCCGCCGTCGTATGTGTTCGAAGGTATGCGCGCGATCGTCTTGGGCCAACCGTTTTCGGTCGGCTTATTATGGGCCAGTGTGATCCTCGCCGCGGCTTACATCGCCTTCGCCGCTTGGATATTTACCCGCGTTTATCGCCATGCGGTTCGCACCGGCTTGCTTGCGCGCTATAGCGCGGAAACCGCGAGTTAAGCGCCACTTTTGGACGGCGTCAGATCTCCGCGCTGGACGGACGATGCGGCCAAAGGACGATCGCTTCTGAGTTCGGTAATGCTACGCTGCGGGCATCGGTCCCGAACAGGTGAATAAAGCAGGTGAATAAATAAATGGCGGGATGGTTCGGTGCAATCAAGGCAATTCTGCCGCATATCGGCACGATCGTATCGGCCGCTGCACCGGTCTTTACTAAGCGCAAGCCCGAGGCCGCCGATCAAGCGACGTTGCAGCAACAGATCAGCGAATTACAAAACGCGGCCGGGCACAACACTGCCTTGATTAAGGAGCTTGCGGAGCAATTGCGCGATGCCTTGGCGGTTTTGCAACAAGCGGCGGCCGCGCGCGAACAGGAACTGACTCGTCTACGGCGCATCAGCTGGACGGCGCTTGGGCTTAGCATCGCGGCGCTGGTGGCGGCCGCAGTCAGCGTACTACTACGCTAGCACTGGCCGTTCGCGATCGGCATTACCTAAGGCGCTTTGGATTGCATCGCTAAGATCGCGCAACTCATAGGGCTTCGCAATCACGCCGACGAATCCGTGCAACTGGTAATCCGACATAATCGGGTCGACTGAGTAGCCGCTGGAGACCAGCGCGCGTACCGCCGGATGCAGTTTTCTTAAATGCTCGATACATTCCTTACCGCCCATCGCGCCGGGTACAGTGAGATCCAGAATCACCATGTCGAACGGTTGCGCCGCTTCCATAGCCGCGGCATAGCATTGCAGTGCCGCCGCGCCATCGCCAACCGTGACGACGTCATAGCCGAACCGACGTAATAAGTTCGCACCGACGGTGCGCACGGTCTCTTCATCGTCCATCAATAGAATGCGACCGCTGCCCGACTTCAATGCGATGTCCGTGGGCGCGACGCCGCTGGCATCGCCGGGGCTCGCGCGCAATAGAATGGTGAACTGCGTGCCTTCGTGCACGCGCGAACTCACGCCGATATAGCCATCGTGACGCTTAATAATCGAATAGCTGGTGGCCAAACCGAGACCGCTACCGGTTTTCTTGGTCGTAAAGTAAGGATCGAAAATGCGGCTGAGATGTTCCGGTGAAATGCCCTCGCCCTCATCGCACACCTTGATCTCGACATAGGCGCCGGACGGCAATTGATACGGGTTGCCGGGCACCAAGCGGGTATTTCGCGCCGCGACCGTGACGCGCCCGCCGCCAGGCATCGCCTGTACCGCGTTGATCAGTAAATTATTCATCACCTGGCTCAGTTGCCCAGCG
>CAZCAK010000380.1:0-2022 GCA_964496605.1 uncultured Acidiferrobacteraceae bacterium
TTTCAACGCAGCGTACCGGCGATGACGGTGAATATTCATGTCTACTCGCCGCAGGCCGATCAAAGCATCCTCTATATCAATAACCGGCAGTATCGCGCCGGCGAAACCCTCGACAACGGCGCGCGCCTCGAAGCCATCGTCCCCGACGGCGCGGTGCTCAGCTACAACGGCGAAGCGTTTAAGCTTCCGCGACCGAACTAATAACAACAGCGACAGCATTCTCGCTGTCGTCCTGCGTTAACACCTTTACGAAATAGCGCCCGGCTTGCGACCAATTTTGTTCGCACGACGATGCCTTATAACCCAAGCGATTGAGGGGCCGAATATTCGGACATTGATACGCCGAGGTCGGCCGACACTAATCGTGTTTAACTGAATCGTAACCGGGATGGCGTTGACTCATACCGGCACATCCGTTCAAACGGCCGCGAGTACAGCGATCGATGCAAACGCTTTCATGGGCGACCTTGTTTTGGATGTTACATGGTTAAAACAGCAGTTGCCGGGTTGGGCGCGACGTCGCCTTCCATTACCAAGATGGTGCTCGATGCCGGCACGCGTTCGCTGTTGGCGGCAATCGCCTGGCGCATCGGGCCGATGACCGTGCCGGTCACGACACCCTTTGGGTTCGCCTTAAACGCGGCGATCGGCGTCTTCTCGTCGCCGGCGTATACCTTGTATATCGTGTCCGGTTTCAGCTTAAACAGCGACACCTCGAGCGCATCGACCAAGCCCATATTGCGGACAACAATGAACCCCTTAGCCTCGCCGCTGTTCGCTTTAAGCGGAATATTGATCGGTTCTTTGGTATCGAGCGGAGTTAAGCTGCTCGTTCCCGCACCAGTCGGTACGGCGTTCGATACGTACACAAGCGCCTGCGGCGCCTGTCCGACAGGGATATGCCCGACTACTTTATTTTGTGTAGTATCAATAACGTCGACGGCGTCGCCGTTTTCGAGCCCAACATACATCCGGCTGCCGTCGTCGGACGGCCAAATGCCATGCGGCAGCGCGCCGACCGCAATGGTCGCCACTAACCGCGGCTTATCTTCAACGGTAAACACCTTGACGTTATTTTCGCCGCCGACGGTGACATAGGCGCGGGTACCTTGCGCGGTCTTCGCGAAACCGAGATGGTTGGTAATAAAGCCGGTGTCGAACGTTCCTTTAACTTCCAGTTTATCGGTGTCGATGCGCGTGACTTTTCCAATGTCTTTATGCGTCAGCCACGCTTCTTTGTTATCCGGAGTTAATTGGATGAAGGGTGAAAACGGACTCACCACGGCGATTTTTTTAATCACCCGATGCTGCTTCACATCCACAATCTCGACCACCGGATTAAAGCTATTGCAGACATAAGCGTATTTTTCGTTCGGGTTAAACACAACCATTCCGGGACCGCTGCTCGTTTCAATGCGCCGTATTTCTTTGTAGGTCTTCGGATCGATCACCGACAGATAATTTTCGCCACGCACCGTTACCCACACTTCTTTTCCGTCTGCGGTAAAGAATCCTTCGTGCGGCGATCGCCCGATGTAAGCCGTACCCTTAATCCGATTACTTGCGGTATCGATGAACGTTACCGCGTTCGAGCCATTCGAAATGACCAACAGCGTTTTATGATCGGGAGAAAACCCGAGGCCATGAACATTTAACTCGCCTTTGTACAGCGGACTAAGGACGTCCGGCCGACTATTGCCGAGCCGTATCTGACCGAGCAAGCGTGCGCTTGCGGGATCGATGACGGAAACTGTGTTGCTATTCTGATCCGCGGTATAAACCCGATCCTGCTCGCTCGGCAATGCGTACGCGGTGGCGCTGACCCCGAAGGCAATGGTAAGAATGATCCACTTGTACATAAAGTCTCCTTAGTGAGAATGCGTCGGTTCACTAATGCCCGCATGGCGTTTATGCCAAGCGCGCATAAGATTGATTTCGGTTTGTTGCTCGGTAATCACCTGCTGCGCAAGATTGCGCAGCTCTTCGTCCTTGCCGTAAAGCAATAACACCTTCGCCATGTCG
>CAZCAK010000381.1:0-2019 GCA_964496605.1 uncultured Acidiferrobacteraceae bacterium
CTACGAGATTACCTGGGACGATGTACCGCTGCATTGCCCCATGGACGGTATGAGTTTATGGAATTCGCATCCACGCGTGTATTTGCCGATCGACAAGAGCGGCCAAGAGCGCTGTCCCTACTGCGGTGCGGTATACGTATTAAAAGATTTCGCGGCGAAGAAGACCGGCTGATTTGTACTGGCATCTCTTAACTAAACAAGACTAAACAAGTTAAGCAATTCAGTTGAAGTAGCTCTTACTGCTGCGCAGCATCAGTACGATGCGCACACACCGCGTTCAGCCTATTCTTCTCCCCCTTGCTCGCGTTGATCGTATCAACGACCTCAGCGTTGTTCCTCGTGGTGTCATTTGCATATTAGTTTCAGTTTCTATTCAGGCTTTCGCCTGAGTGGAGCGGACCGAGAAACGCTTTAATCTTGCGCCAGGGAGCTAACTTAACAATAGGGATAGACAAGGTGAGCGAAATATTTCCGCTGAGTCGTGTTGTACCCAACGCTAAATTGGAGCGCGTGATTGCCGGCGTTAAGCCGGAACCAAATCTCAACGACACCGAAGTGCCGTTATGCGTCGATCTCGATGGTACCTTGATCCGCACCGATATGTTGTTCGAGTCGCTATTCGTATTACTGAAGCGCAATCCTTTGTATTTGTTTTTATTGCCGCTGTGGCTGCTGCGCGGACGCGCGTTTTTGAAACAGGCGATTGCACAGCGCGTCGCACTCAACACCAGCTGTCTGCCGTTCAATAACGAGTTTTTGCAATACCTAAAGCATCAACATCAACGCGGCCGCGCCTTGGTTCTCGCCACCGCGTGTCCGCGGCCGATCGCGGAGCAGATCGCGCGCGAACTGGGAATTTTCACGCACGTGCTCGCGACTGATGGCGAGGTGAATCTGTCGGGCGAGCGTAAGCGAGAATTGCTGTGCAAGCGCTTCGGTGTACGCGGCTTCGATTACGCCGGTAATGCGGCGGTCGATATGAAGATTTGGCGCGACGCACGTGCCTCAATCATCGTTAACGCGCCGACCTGGCTTAGTGCGCGTGCGCAGCGTATGACGTCAGTGGCGCAGGTATTCAACGATCCGCGCGGTCTACTGGTGCGTGCGCGTATTTTCCTCAAGGCGATCCGGGTGCATCAGTGGGTTAAAAACCTATTGGTGTTCGTGCCGCTACTGACTTCGCATAACGTTGGGCACATACCGTTGTTGGCGGAAGCGGCGCTTGCATTCCTCGCGTTCAGTCTGTGTTCTTCGAGCGTATATTTGCTGAACGATCTGCTCGATCTAGAAGCGGACCGGCTTCACGCCACCAAGCGACGACGACCGTTTGCCGCCGGCCTGCTCTCGATTCAGGCCGGAATGCTACTAATCCCGGGCTTATTGCTAACCAGCGTCGCGATCGCAGTGACGCTATCTCCCGCCTTTCTATATGCCTTAACTGGCTATTTCATCTTAACCGTCGCCTACTCGTTCTATTTAAAGCAGATCGCGGTGGTCGATACCTTATTACTCGCGATTCTCTACACGGCACGTATCGTCGCCGGCGCCGCGGCTATCGGCGTCGCCTTGTCGATGTGGTTACTCGCGTTTTCGTTATTTCTCTTCTTGAGCTTGGCCTACGTCAAGCGCTATTCCGAGTTACACGTGCTATGCGAGACGAAGAAGGAAAAGGCTAAGGGCCGTGGTTATCTCGCAAAAGACCTAGAGCAGATTTCCAATTTGGGCGCCACCAGCGGTTATATCGCGGTGCTGGTGCTGGCGCTGTATATCAATAGCGAAGAAGTGACCGCGCTTTATTCGCGACCGCAGCTGCTATGGCTCGTATGTCCTTTAATCCTGTATTGGATCAGTCGCGTGTGGCTCCTGGCACACCGCGGCCAGATGCACCAAGACCCAATCGTGTTCGCGCTCAAGGATAAAGTCAGCTACGCGCTCGGCGTCGCCGCCGGTCTCATTATGCTGTTCGGTGTGTAGATGAAATACCAATCTTGGGGACGTTACCCGCGCGTGCACCAAAGC
>CAZCAK010000382.1:0-2017 GCA_964496605.1 uncultured Acidiferrobacteraceae bacterium
TCGGGCCCCGTTTTTATTTCGCCAATTCGCAAGTCATCGCAAGCCCCGGACCAGCTGTCGCTTAATCGTTGCCGTAGCCGATACGCCGCTATAATTTCCAACAAAGAGTGCGAGGTTTCCGTGCAATGAAAAAAGACATCGGCGAGCTCGTCGTTCGGCCGCGATCGTCGCCGCGACGACTACTCCTGATCGCCGGCATCGCCGTCATAGGACTCCTGGTTGCCGCCGGCCTCGTCTACAACTATGGGCTGAACACTGCCGGTATGGATCGATTTACCGCGTCGCGACAGCTGCAAGATGCGCAGCAGGAGCTGAAGCGGCTTAAGCTTGAGAATCAAGATCTGCGGGATGCGCTCGCGCGCGTACAGCTCGCTCTACAAACCGATCAGACGGCGTATCAGGAACTCGATCGTGCGCTCAGGGGTTCCTCGCAAGAGATCAACAAGCTCCGCGAGGAGCTGAGTTTTTATCGCAACATTATCTCGCCGACCAACAAGCAGCCCGGACTTCAAATCCAACGCCTGGATATCGCAAAGGGCCGCGGCAGCGAAAATCAATACGTTTACAAGCTCACATTAATTCAATCGTTAAAGCATGACCGGCCGGTCGGCGGTGAAGTTAGGTTCGAAGTTCAGGGCGAGCAAGACGGTAAAAATACCGTGCTTTACTTCCCCGAAGGCGATAAGCCGATCTTGGTTAGCTTTAAGTATTTTCAGGATGTCGATGGGGTGTTTCGGCTTCCGGCTAACTTTCGCCCTACCCGGGTCAAGGTTGTTATTAGTGCCGGCGCCGGCGTCGGCAGTATTGAGCAAAGTTATAACTGGCCTCGCGCCTGATCAAAAATCGACCATACTTCCTCCTGGAGTTCTTTAATTATTAAAGGATAGTGAGCATGTTAGGCAAAAAGACCGCGGATAAGCCCTGCAGCACCATTGACACCTTAATCGGTATTAAAACTGAGCTGAAAGGCGATATCGTCTTCTCCGGCGGGTTGCGCATTGATGGAAAAGTGAAAGGCAATATCGTTGCAAAGGGCGATGCGAGCAGCACCCTCGTCTTAAGCGAGCACGCCGTCGTGACAGGCAATGTGACCGTACCGCATATGATCATTAATGGCGTCATTAAAGGCCATGTTCGCTCATCCGAGCGTATTGAGCTGCAGTCAAAGGCCGATATTGCCGGCGATTTGACTTATAAAACTTTAGAAATGGCGCTCGGCGCCTCGGTTAATGGTAATCTGATTCGCGAAGACGTCGATAAAGCGGCGCAGGTCACTAAATTGAAATCCGTGGCGGCAGCCGCCATAACGGGAGAGATCGAGTAGTGGTTGACCCGTTTTGTTTGCGCGCGAGATAATTCGCGTCACTTATTGTGGGAGTTCCCGATGACTGCGACACCTGAAATGCCAAGCCCGCTGATTTTTACTAATAGTGCGGCCAATAAGGTTAAAGATTTAATTAAAGAAGAGAACAATCCCGCCCTGATGCTGCGCGTGTTTGTCTCCGGCGGCGGATGTTCCGGATTCCAGTACGGCTTCACGTTCGACGAGAACATCAACGACGGCGATACCAAGATCATCAATGGGGATGTCACGCTATTGGTCGATCCGATGAGCTTTCAATATTTGGCCGGCGCCGAAATTGACTATCAGGAAGGTTTGGATGGCGCACAGTTTGTGATCAAGAATCCCCAAGCGAAGACGACTTGCGGCTGTGGGTCTTCCTTCTCAGTGTAATTAACGCTAATGCCTGAACGAAACGGCCCTGCTCGTCAGGGCCGTTTCGTTTCTGGTTGGTAAAATACCAAACGACGACTCGGCCGGAACACCGGCCGCGTGTTACCCTGCGAACTCATCCGTGTATTGAATCAATATTATGTCCGCCACCGATAACGCCCTTGCGCGAATAAAACAAGGAAGCGACGAGATCCTCGTTGAATCGGAGTTGCTGTCACGACTTAGCACTGGTAAACCGCTGCGCGTAAAGGCGGGTTTCGATCCGACGGCGCCTGACTTACA
>CAZCAK010000383.1:0-2013 GCA_964496605.1 uncultured Acidiferrobacteraceae bacterium
CGCGAGGGCATCTTCTGCGGGATTTCCTCTGGCGGCGCTACTGCCGCGGCGCTGACGCTTGCCGCCGAATTATCTGCCGCGACAATCGTGGTCATTATTTGCGATCGCGGCGATCGCTATCTCTCTACGGGTGTCTTTCCTGAATGATGAATGTCTTGGTGTTCGATATTGAGACCGTGCCCGATGTCGCCTCGGGCCGGCGTTTGTATGATTTAACCGATCTCAGCGACGAAGACGCGGCGAAGGTGATGTTCCATAAGCGCCGCGAGCAAACCGGCGAATCGGAATTTTTGCGACATCATCTCCATCGCGTGGTGACCATTTCGGCGGTGTTTCGTCACGGCGATCAATTGCGCGTGTGGTCGCTCGGTGAGCCGAATAGCAGCGAGGCGGAAATCTTGCAGCGCTTTTTTGACGGGATCGAAAAATACACACCGACCTTGGTGTCGTGGAACGGTTGCGGTTTCGATCTGCCGGTGCTGCATTATCGCGCCTTATTGCACGGAATATCGGCGCCGCGTTACGCCGAAACCGGCGATAACGACAAGGAATTTAAGTGGAATAATTATCTCAGTCGCTATCACGTGCGCCACACCGACCTCATGGATGTTATGGCTTCGTATCAACCGCGCGCCGGCGTGCCGCTGGATGAACTCGCCGTAATGTACGGGCTGCCAGGTAAGCTCGGCATGCATGGCAGCCAGGTGTGGGATTATTATCGCGCCGGCCGCATCGACGAGATTCGTGCATATTGCGAGACCGATGTGCTTAATACTTATTTGGTGTATCTGCGTTGGGAACTGTTTCGCGGCACGCTCGACAAAAATGGCTTTAGCCAAGAGACGCAACGCATGCGCGATTATCTCGCGAACGAAAACAAACCGCACTTTCGACAATTTCTTTCCGCGTGGAACCCAAGCTCGTAAATCCCATTCCGCCGATCGCCGCACAATACAAAGGCGATGTGGCGCTGGCGACGGTGGAATCGCTCACCCATGAAGGTGTCGGCGTCGCGCACATCGATGGCAAGGCGGTATTCATACACGATGCCTTGCCGGGCGAGCGGGTACGCTTTCGCTATCACAATAAGAAAAAGAATTACGACGTCGGTCGGGTGCTGGAAATTCTGACAGCTTCACCGCAGCGCGTGACACCGCGCTGCGCCTATTTCGGTGTCTGCGGCGGTTGCAGCTTGCAACACCTCGACACCGCGGCACAACTTCAAGCGAAGCAAAAAATATTACTCGACGACCTTACGCACATCGGCAAGGTTGTACCCGATACGATTTTGCCGCCGCTCAGCGGCGCGCCTTGGCATTATCGACGCAAGGCACGTCTTGGGGCGCGCCTAGTGGAAAAGAAGGGCGGCCTATTGCTTGGGTTCCGCGAAAAGCGTAGCTCCTATATTACCAATCTCGCGCATTGCGACACCTTGCACGACAATGTCGCGCGCCTATTGCCCGCGCTCCGGGATTTAATCGCGGGGTTGTCTTGCGCCGTGCGGGTACCGCAAATCGAGGTCGCGGTCGGCGACAATGCGACTATGTTAGTGCTACGTCATCTGGTGCCATTTAGCGTGGATGATGAACAGCAACTACGTACATTCGCACGCGAACACCAGATCTGGATCGGCGCACAGGCGGGCGATCCCAACAGCGTGCGCGTGCTGTGGCCGGAGCCGCCGCAAGCCGCAGGGTTGTATTACGAATTAGCCGATTATGGGCTGCGGTTTTATTTTGCGCCGACCGACTTTATTCAAGTCAATGCCACCATGAACGCGGCCATGATTCGCCAGGCGCTCGCCTTATTACAACCGAAGACCCACGAGCGTGTCCTGGATTTGTTTTGCGGCTTGGGTAATTTCAGCTTGCCGCTGGCGCGTTACACGCAACACGTGACCGGCATCGAAGGCGATGCCGGCTTAATCGCACGCGCGCAACGTAATGCTGATGTTAACGACGTTCGCAACGTCGCGTTTCGCGGCGCCAACTTATTCGACGAACCGACCGTGGC
>CAZCAK010000384.1:0-2000 GCA_964496605.1 uncultured Acidiferrobacteraceae bacterium
TAGTAAAAGGGCCATTCACAAAAGCGGTGACTCGCCACCTGACAGTGCGCTCAGATCAGCCCGCTGTGCCTAGCCTTTGAGGTAGTCGTTCTTGAGGCGCACGTAATGCTGTGCCGAATATTCAAACCAGGATTGTTCTTGTTCGGTTAACGGCCGTACACGTCGCGCCGGTCGTCCCATCCATAAATAGCCGCCCTCGATATCTTTGCCTTCAGTCACGAGACTGCCGGCACCGAGCAATACGCGCGAGCGAATGATCGCGCCGTCGAGGATGCTGCTATCCATGCCGATGAGGCAGAGATTTTCCACGGTGCAGCCGTGCAGGGTGACGCGGTGACCTACCGTAACATCGTCGCCAATCATCGTCGCGCGCCCCGGATCGCGGTTACTTTTGTGCGTCACGTGCACGATTGTGCCGTCCTGCAGATTGGTGCGTGCGCCGATGCGAATATGATTTACGTCGCCGCGTACGACGCATTGCGGCCAGATGGAGCTATCGGCACCGATGACGACGTCGCCGATGACTTGCGCCGATTCGTCGACATAGACATCGGCGCCCAAGCTCGGTCGAATGTTTTTGTACGTGCGCAGCACGGCGTCACTCTAACGATTAAACGCCGCGTCGTCGATCCAGCGCAGCGGCGGCTCCGCCAGCATCGCGAGTTGTTCGCGCAAAATTAAAATCTGTTCCTCCCAATAACGCTGGGTATTGAACCAGGGGAAATTGCGCGGAAATGCCGGGTCTTGCCAGCGGCGCGCGAGCCAGGCGCTGTAGTGCAATAAACGCAAGGCGCGCAAGGCCTCGATCAGTTGCAGCTCGCGCGGTTCGAACGCCATGAATTCGGTATAACCCTGTAGCACATCGGCCAATTGTGCCTCCATTTCGTCACGCTCACCGGCGAGCAGCATCCATAAGTCCTGAATTGCCGGGCCGCGCGCGCAATCGTCGAAATCGACGAAGTGGGGACCGGTATCGGTCCAGAGAATATTGCTCAGATGACAATCGCCATGCAGATTGCACACGTTATACGCACCCACAGCGGCGAAGATCGTCTCCACATCTTTTAATAGAGTCTCGGCGACACTGCGATACGCCGCCTGCAAATAGTCGGGAACGAAGGCGTGGCTTAGTAAATATTGCACGGCGCTATGGCCACGTCCGGCAACGGTAATGGTTTCGCGCGCGCGGAATGGATGCGCGTTGCCGGCGCGATGCAGGCGGCCGAGATAGCGGCCGACTTGCACCCGCATCGTCGCCGACGACAGCTCCAAATGACGACCGGGTTGCCACGGAAAAATCGCGAACCGGAACCCGGCATGGCGCTGCAAACTGGTGCCGGATTTCACCAGTGGTGCCACCGCCGGGATTTCCACCGCGACCAACGCGCGCATGAACGCGTGCTCTTCTTCGATCGCGGCGTCGCTCCAACGCTCAGGCCGATAAAACTTCGCCGCGACGCGCGTGCCATCTTCGAGATCGACGCGATACACGCGGTTCTCGTAGCTATTCAACGCCAGCAGCGCGCCGGTGCAGCGTGAGGTCACGGTTTCCACCGCATCTAAGATTACGTCCGGTGTCAGCGCATCGTAGGGATGCGTGCCGCTCGGTATTGTCGAGGGGTCGTTCAGCACTGCTGCCGCGTCTTAGGCCATGTTAGTATCGTGCATCATCGCATCAGCTTACCCGACTATGACCGAGAATCCATTAAGCAATCCTTTATTGGCAACGGACGGGCTGCCGCGCTTCGACGCGATCCGCCCGGAACAGGTCGAGCCCGCTCTCGATACCGTGCTGCGGGAGAATCGTGCGCGCATCGCGGACTTGTTCGCCGATATGCGCGATCCCCGTTGGGAAACGGTGGTTCAGCCGCTGGAAGAAATGGGCGAGCGCTTAAGCCGTATGTGGTCGCCGGTGTCGCATCTCAACGCCGTCATGAACAACGACGCACTGCGCGAAGCCTATAACCGCTGCCTGCCGAAGTTGAGCGACTACTCCACCG
>CAZCAK010000385.1:0-1984 GCA_964496605.1 uncultured Acidiferrobacteraceae bacterium
CGGCCTGAACCAAATGCGAGGCGCCGCCGCACAGCACTGCTTGTTCGCCGAACAAATCGGTTTCGGTCTCGTCCTTGAAGGTGGTCTCGATCACACCGGCGCGACCGCCGCCGATCGCCGAGGCATACGATAGTGCGACGTCGCGCGCCTTGCCGGAGGCGTTTTGTTTAATCGCAATCAAGCACGGCACGCCGCCGCCTTGAGTGAAGGTCGAGCGCACCAAGTGTCCCGGGCCCTTCGGCGCGATCATGATCACATCCATATCGGCGCGCGGTTGAATGAAACCGAAGTGAATGCTGAAGCCGTGCGCCACTGCCAGGGTCGCGCCCTTTTTGAGATTTGGCTCGATTTGATCTTTGTAAAGTTTTTTATGTTGCTCGTCCGGCGCCAGAATCATCACCAAATCGGCCTCCTTCACCGCGTCGGCGATATTTTTCACCGTGAGGCCGGCGTTCTTTGCCTTTTGCGCCGAGGTCGAGCCGTCGCGCAGGCCGATGGTAACTTGCACGCCGCTGTCTTTGAGATTCAATGCGTGCGCATGCCCTTGCGAGCCGTAGCCGATGATCGCGACCTTTTTGCCCTTGATGATCGAAAGGTCGGCATCTTTATCGTAAAAAATCTTCATCGTAGTCCCAGCCTATAAAGTGAAAGGTAAATAAAGTAAAAAAATATTCGCGCTACGCGCGCAGCGCACGTTCGCCACGGGCGATACCGATGGCACCGGAACGCACCACTTCGATAATGCCGACGCTGCGCAGCGCCTGAATAAAGGCATCGAGCTTATCGGCCGAGCCGGTGAGTTCAATGGTGTAGCTGCTATCGGTGACGTCGAGAATGCGGCCGCGGAAAATATCCGCCAAGCGCTTCACTTCCTCGCGCGCCGCGCCTTTCGCCTGCGCCTTAACCAATAACATTTCGCGCTCGATATGCGCGCCTTCGGTTAGCTCCATGAGCTTCACGACATCGACCAGCTTATTCAGCTGCTTGATGATTTGTTCCAAGATGTCGTCGGAACCGGTGGTGATGAGCGTCATGCGCGAGAGGGTCGGGTCTTCGGTCGGCGCGACCGTGAGCGACTCGATGTTATATCCGCGCGCGGAAAATAAACCCGAGACGCGCGATAAGGCGCCCGCCTCGTTTTCCAACAGGATCGATATGATGTGCCGCATTAAGCCAGTTCTCGATCCGCCGTCGCATTATCTTTGTCCGTCGATAAATGCATTTCATTGTGGCCCTTGCCGGCCGCAATCATGGGATAGACGTTCTCCGTTTGATCGGTAATGAAATCCATGAACACCAAGCGATCCTTCAGTTTCAGCGCATCCTTCAGCGCGCCGTCGACGTCGCTGGGCTTTTCGATGCGCATGCCGACGTGACCGTAGGCCTCAGCCAACCTCACAAAATCCGGCAGCGCATCCATATAGGAATGCGAGTAGCGGCTTTGATAAAAGAACTCCTGCCATTGGCGCACCATACCCATGTAACGATTATTGAGTGTGATTACCTTGATCGGCAGATCGTATTGCTTACAGGTCGAGAGCTCCTGAATGCACATCTGCACACTGGCCTCGCCAGTGACACAAGCAACGGTCGCCTTCGGATGCGCGAGTTGCACGCCCATGGCTGCAGGCAAACCGAAACCCATGGTGCCGAGACCACCGGAATTGATCCAGCGCCGCGGCTTATCGAATTTGTAAAACTGCGCCGCCCACATTTGATGCTGACCCACATCCGAGGTTACGAACGCCTCGCCTTTGGTGTTGGCGTATAACTTTTCCAACACGAACTGCGGTTTGATTAATTCGCTGTCGTGGTCGTAGCGCAGGCAATCGATGCCCTGCCATTGCTTGATCTGCTTCCACCAGGCGTCGAGCGCCTTCTTTTCCGGTGTACGCTTGGCGGCCTTCCACATTTTGATCATCTCTTTCAGCACCGGATCGGCGGCACCGACGATGCCGATCTCCGGTGTGACATTTTTGCCGAT
>CAZCAK010000386.1:0-1981 GCA_964496605.1 uncultured Acidiferrobacteraceae bacterium
GAAGGGAGTTGAAGTTCCTCTCAATTTCCTCATTACTCGGAATTTTTCTGCGGCAATCACCGAAGTCGCGTTCAATTTCGAATGCATCGTATGCGCGCGGATACGCAATCGAACACCGCTCAGGTACCACCACATTTTCGAATGCGGTATGTACCTCCTCGATGATAGCGGCGGCCGTGCGATCGTCGCTCATCTCTACGCCCTCGCCTTCTTCCTTTTCTTAGATTTTGATTTGCGCGATATGTTGAGGGCGATCGCTTCGCGAACAAGTGCCTTAAACGCGGAGGCGTTCACTTCTTCGCCTTCGCGGATGTCGATGGCGCGGCGTACTTTGCCGTCGAGACTCGAGTTAAAGAGGCGCTTCGGGTCTTTCAGCGACGCACCTTTAGCGAAGGTGAGCTTGACGACGCTCTTGTACGATTCGCCGGTGCAGATAATCCCGTCGTGCGACCAGACGGGAGTACCCATCCATTTCCATTCCTCGACGACGTGCGGATCTGCTTCTTTAATTAGCTTGCGCATTCTGCGCAGCGTCTTCCCGCGCCAGTCGCCGAGTTCGGAAATTCTTTCTGAGATCAGCTTCGATGCCGATTTACTTTGGTTCGCGTCTGATTTTTTCACGGGGCTCGTCCGAGATGTTCGTAATATATCTCACTTTCGAAAGAGCGGGAGTAGTTACGGTGAGTCCGCATACCCACGTTAGTTGGTATTTTCGCTTATCTCCGCTTCGCGGATTTCTCCACGAGCCAAGGATTCCAGCTCTTTGGAGAAGCGCGATATATCTTCATATGTCGTTTTCATTTCCGCGGAAGCAATGAATTGCGATTCAGGTCTTTTGTTGTCGCCCAGCGGCGTTGCCACTCTAATTCGTAACGCTAATCCACCGCGCGAATCGATAGGATAGGCCGAAATGTGCAAATGTTCTTGGATAAGAATGGCTCGGGCTTTTTTATCCCAATAGCCACCCTCTAAAACGACGGGCGGTTTTTGCGGAAGTGGGTACTGCGAGAAGAGTTTGGCTTTTTCGGCGAGATCCGCTAGATCGAACCAAGCGCTCCCAGTTCCAGAGAATCCGTTTACGTTGAACTGAGCAAATAGTTCGCCCGTGCCATCGTCGTCTGCTTCGATCCAAAGCTTAAGATGGCCTTTCATGAGATATAGTGGTTAGGGGGTGCAAGCATCGCTGCCACTAAGCATATTTAGAATTTGCATTCGAATTCGCTGCGATAATTCCAAGTGTCGGTATCCAGTTCGAAATCCACCCAGCCTTGTAAGTCATAAACCTGTCCGAATACTTTCGACAGGTTTATTTTTGTGATCTTTATACCGTCGACGGATATTCTTTTGCTTTTCCACACAAGGCCGGTAGCCGAATAGGCAAATAAGTTCGTCCAATCGAATGCCAAGAATACATTCTTCTCCGGGATGGACACTACCGTGCTCAGTACCCGGTTTTCCGTCTTATGTAAGAGCCGACGCGTGTTGATGTCAATGAGATAGCCTTGCCCGTGCGCAATAACGAAACACTCACCGTTTCTGTTGATTACCGCGGTATCTGCGGTTGGCCCGGGGCCATGCCCAAAGACTCCGCACCACTCGCCAGCGTTGTTTGTAGAGAACCGCACCCAGATGCAGTTTCCGATTGATTCGAAGTGTACTTCGTCAATCGATCCGGAAATTGGGGGAGAAGCAAGAATGGCGGCTGCGGACATTGGTTTAGAGTTTATAACGTTCCGCTCGCGGCGCGTTAGTGCGCCACTACACCGCTTCAAGCGATGCTTGACCGACAGGTGAAGTTTTATTGCGGATCACCGAGCTAGGATGGTTGTTGGGCCGCGCTGTGAATCGCGCCCCGCATTTCGGTCCTTTTCGAGTATCTCGACCTGCAACGCGATCGTTTTTTTGGCCATCCCATTTAAATCGCAGTGGGCCGGTACGCTTGTTAAACAAAACCATTAGTTTGAGACGCGCACGCGGCTGC
>CAZCAK010000387.1:0-1976 GCA_964496605.1 uncultured Acidiferrobacteraceae bacterium
AACGTCTGCGCTTGCGATAAAAACGGTGCGTGGCCGGCATTGGCCAACGGTAACCACTGCGCCTGCGTGAGATGCCGCGCCAAATATTCACCGGCGGCGAACGGTACCAAACGATCACGCGTACCGTGGACAATCAATGTCGGTACATGCACTGCGGCAAGGTTTGCGCGCAAATCGGCGTCGCGCAAAATTTCTAAACCGCCCGCGAGCGCCGCTGGCGCCGGCTCGCCACGGGCAAATAATTGCGCGCGCAACGCGCGTAAGGTCTCACGCTCGTGGGCATCGATTTGCAAGCTCAAAAATCGCTGCAACGTCGCGCGATAATCTTGCGTCAGGCCAGCCGCGAACTGCGCCAATAGCGTCGGTGCGATTCCATGCGGCCAATCGGCGCCGCGGGCAAACCGCGGTGTCGCCGCAACCAGCACCAAGCCCGAGAGGCGGTCCGGATAGCGACGCGCGATATCGAGTGCAATCAATCCACCAAGCGACCAACCGAGCACAATCGCTCGCGCCGGTAACTGTTCGACGATCGCATCGGCAACGGTTTCGAGCGTGAAGCGCACCGGCGCCTCAGCGCTATAGCCATGCCCCGGTAAATCGATGTTGAATAACTCGAATTGAGATTCCAGATGCGGCGCCACGGTTTGCCAAATTGCACCGTGCAAACCCCAGCCATGCAATAAGGCGAGCGGTGTGCCGCGGCCGCGACGGTCGATAAATAATGTCATGACTTTAACGCGTCCGGCATCGATGCCAGCGCCGCGAGCAAGGCCGCGACATCGTCGTCGCTATGCGCGGAGGAGAATGTCACGCGCAGACGCGCGCTGCCTTGCGGTACCGTCGGTGGTCGAATCGCAGTCACCCAAATACCATGCGCCTGCAGATGCTCACTCGCGGCGACCGCGCGTGCGGCATCACCGAAGATTAACGGCTGAATCGGCGTCGGCGAATCGACCAACTTCAATCCCAGGCGAGCCGCTTCGGTCCGAAACCGCGCGATATGTTCTTGCAATCGTGCGCGTCGCCACGGCTCCGCGCGTATCAAACGCAGACTGGCGCGGGTCGCCTGCGCCAGTGCCGGCGGTAAGGCGGTGGTGTAGATATAGGTCCGCGCGTATTGAATTAAGGTTTCGATGACGTCGTCAGCGCCGGCGACGAATGCACCAAAGGTGCCGAATGCCTTACCCAGCGTGCCCATCACAATCAACGGCGTACGCCAGGCGATACCCCAATGTGCCAGCGAACCGCGGCCGTCTTCGCCGAGCACACCGAAGCCGTGTGCATCGTCGATAACCAATTCCGCGTGATAAGTGTCTGCGAGCCGCAGGAGTTGCGGTAACGGTGCCAGGTCGCCATCCATACTGAACACGCCGTCGCTCAAAATGAGTCGCGACGGTGCCGTCGCCGCTTGCAACATGGCGCCTAAGGCATCGGCATTAGCATGCGCATAGCGTTTTACTTTCGCACCATGCACGCGCGCGGCGTCGACCAGGGAGGCATGGTTCAATCGATCCTCGAAGATCGCGCTGTGTCGCTGGCTCAAGGCGCCGACGATGCCGAGATTGGCCATATAGCCGGTGGAAAATAATAGCGCACGCGGCGCGCCAACGAATTCCGCCAATTCCAATTCGAGCGCGTGATGCGCCTCGCTATGACCGCTAATCAGATGCGAGGCGCCCGCGCCGACGCCGTAATGTTCAGCGCCGGCGCGAAACGCCGCGATCACCGTGGGGTGATGCGCCAGGCCGAGATAATCGTTGCTGCAGAAGGCGATGAATTTTTTGCCGTCGATATCGACGCGAATGCCGTCCTGCGTGTGTACCACTGGCCGCCGGCGCATAAGCACCTGCGCCGCGCGCGCGGCGAGCGTAGCGGCACGTTTAGCCTGAGGGCTCGACGGATTCGTCACGACTATGGTCCACTAGCAGCAGAGGGAAAGTATCGAATGGATTTACGCGTCTTCGCTGACACTATAC
>CAZCAK010000388.1:0-1974 GCA_964496605.1 uncultured Acidiferrobacteraceae bacterium
TGTCCGCTGCGGCTTTAAGGAACCCATGACCCTCATCCGACCTTTCGCCGGTCTACGGCCCGATCCCGCGCGCGCACGCGAAGTTGCGGCGCCACCGTACGACGTCTTGAGTACCACCGAGGCGCGCGCCTTGGCGGCGGGTAATGCCTTAAGCTTTTTACATATCTCGAAACCGGAAATCGATCTTGCGCCGGATGTGAACCCCTATAGCAGCGAGGTCTACGCTAAGGGGCGCGAGAATTTTTTGCGCATGATCGAGCGCGGTGTACTAAGGCGCGATGTGGGTCCGCATTATTATTTTTACCGTTTGATCATGGGCCCGCATACGCAAGTGGGTTTAGTCGCGGCGGCTTCAGTCGCTGACTACGTCACCAATCGTATCCGCAAACACGAATTCACTCGCCCTGATAAAGAAGACGATCGCGTACGTCAGATCGATGCCTTGAACGCCCAAACCGGTCCGGTGTTCCTAACCTACCGGCGCGATGCCACGGTCGATGCGATTGCCGCGCGCGTCACCGCGGGCACACCCGATATCGATATCGAATTGAGTGGCTGGCCGGGAAACCCGGCGTCCGTGCGTCATAGCGTCTGGGTCGTGCGCGATGCAAACGCCATCGCGACCCTGACGTCGACATTCGACGCCATGCCGGCCTTGTATATCGCCGATGGACATCATCGCTCGGCGGCGGCAGCGCGCGTCGCCGCGCTGCGGCGCGAAGCCAATCCGCGGCACCACGGCGATGAGGCCTACAATTATTTCCTTGCGGTGATTTTTCCCGACAACCAAATGCAAATTTTGGATTACAACCGCGTGCTGCGCGATTTGAACGGCATGGATCGCGCAAACTTTTTAAAGCGCGTCGGTGAGAACTTTCAAATCGAAAAGGCCGCGGCGCCGGTGCAACCGTCGCGCGCGCGCGAATTCGGGATGTACCTCGAGGGCGAATGGTATCGCCTCCAAATCAAACCGGCGCTGGTACCTGAACGTGATCCGGTGCGGCGGCTGGATGTGAGTTTGCTAGCGGATCACTTGATCGCTCCCTTGCTCGGCGTGACCGATCCACGGCGCGATAAGCGCATCGACTTTGTCGGCGGCATTCGCGGGTTGAAGGGCTTAACCGAGCGAGTCGATAGCGGTGAGATGGCGCTGGCGTTTTCGTTATTTCCCACCTCGCTCGCGGACCTCATGGCCGTGGCCGATACCGGCTCGGTGATGCCGCCGAAGTCGACCTGGTTCGAGCCCAAGCTCGCCGACGGGCTCGTGTCCCATATGCTGGATTAGGGCCTAGTCGTCGCGCCCGCGCGAACGGCGATAGCGGTCGCGCACCTGTTGCCGTTCTTCGGGACTCATACGCTCGTAGCGCTCACGACCGCGTTGAACTTCGTTGCGTTGCTCCGGCGTGAGATTGAGATAACGTTGTGCGCCGGAACGCAGACGCTCGCGTCGTTGCGGCGAGTAGTTGTCCCACTGGCGCTGGTGCGCATTCAGCGCACGCTGTTCTTCCGCCGTCAAATGATTCCAATCGTCATTGCGCGCGATCGAGATGCGCGGCTGCGGGTTGTCGCGCGGTTCGACGTAACGTGGGTAGCTGCGCCAATAACCGCGATCGTCGTGATCAGCGTAGGCGTTGCCTGCCGCGACCAATAACAACGCGCCGGCGATGCAGACCCGCGCCAAATTAGGACGGATTATCCGCATGATGTGACTCTTGCTCCGACAACCATAAATAAAAATCGACGTCGGCATAGACGTCGGTATCGTTGCTATGCGTATTCGACGCCAGTGGCGCGACCGCGGTTTGATGATGCCAGCCGAGATAAAGTGTGGCTCCGAGCGCCAAGGCGGCGACACCGGCGACCAGCGATAAGCGCCGCGGGCTGCGTTCTTGCGCCTGGGCCAATGCCTGACGGCGACGCAGGCGCAATTCACGCGCGAGATCGGTGTCAACCGGTTCTAGTTCGCGCGCCATC
>CAZCAK010000389.1:0-1971 GCA_964496605.1 uncultured Acidiferrobacteraceae bacterium
GAGGCCGCGCGGCACATATACTCGATCGCGTCTTGATCGCCGAGATAATCGCCACCCTTGATGGTGTCGTACATATGCCAATGCCAACTGTCCGGCAGGACATTACCCAGCGCCGCGTTCACCCCGCCCTGCGCCGCCACCGTATGCGAGCGTGTCGGAAATACCTTCGAGACCACCGCAACGTGCGCATCGGCTTGCGCGAGTTGTAGCGCCGCGCGCAAACCGCCGCCACCGGCGCCGATGACGAGACAATCGAATTGCCTTTTATCAATTTTGATCATCAATTTTTTGTCGATCATAGAATAAGCAAGGAGCGCAACATCCACAGCGCCAATAAGGACAGCAGTACCGCAGTCAGCGCGCTGACAGTGAAGCGCAGGGCGAATGGCTTCAGATAATCCATCCAGACGCTGCGCAAACCCACCCACGCGTGCGCCAGCGTGCTGACTAAAAATAAACTGACCGCGAGACGTAAGGCGACGCTGGACCACCAGAGTTTCCATTGCGCGTAATCGACGATCGGATGACGCATAAAACGAATCGCTAAGTAAAGAACAAAGCCCGCCATATAGAGCGAAGTGACCCGCTGCACCAACCAGGCGCCAATACCGGACCGCGTGCTACCGAAGGGACGCGCCATCAGTAGATCCATCCTGCGAATAGCAACGTTGTGATGACGCTCGCCAGCCATACGAGAAACGCCGTGCGCCGACCGCTGCTACGCTCAATGGCGATATCGATGTCTTGGAGTAAATGTCGCAAGCCGGCGAAGAAATGCTGCGCGAAGACCCACAAGGCCAAAACGACAAAGATCTTGCCGGTTCGGCCTTGTAACCAGGACTGGACGTTAACGAATTCGGCCTCGCTGGCGAGCGAGCGCTCGAGCAAAGCGAATATCAACGGCAAGAGGATGACCAGCAAAACGCCACTGATGCGATGGCTGATGGAGGTCAAGGCGCCAATCGGTAAGCGGCTATGCAAAACGCCGTAGTCGATTGGGCGCGGTTTAGCGCTGTGCTTGTTATTATTGTTGATGGTCATATTCCGTTATTGCGGCAGTACTTCACCATAAGCTTAGTGTAACCGATGTTAGCGCCGCTACCAGGCGGCCACTTCCGCCTGCCGGGCAAACTTCGTATCATCCGGACAACTTTTCTGGGGCTGCAATATGCTGAGTAAATGGGAAAGCGTCCTCCACGGCAGCGGTGCGCGCCTATCCGAGGGGCTCGTGGTCGATTTCGGCCATGCCGACGCCGAGCGCCGCGCGGCCGCCGACACCGATATCATTGCCGATCTATCGGAGCTCGCGCTGATTCGCGCCAGCGGCGACGAACGCGAGACATTCTTGCAAGGGCAGCTTAGTAACGATATTCGCGCGCTCAAGAACACGACGCAGCTACACGCCTATTGCACCGCGCAAGGCCGGATGTTAGCGATCTTTCGCGCCTACGCCGACAACCAGGCCATTTTCCTGCAGCTGCCGCGCAGCTTGGCGGAAGGCACGCTCAAGCGCTTGCGCATGTTCGTGCTGCGCACCAAGGTTAACCTGGAACGGGTCGACGATCGTTTGGCGCGCATGGGCGTTAGCGGACCGACGATCGAGACGCAATTGCGCACGCTCGGATTTAATCCGCCGCCTGCCGACGGCGTCACCCACGAGCAGGAAATGACATTGATCGCCCTCCCCGGGAAACCGTCACGATTTGAACTCGTAGCCACACCGGAAGTTCTCGCCCCGATCTGGCAGACACTGGCTAAACATTGCACCGCGGTCGGCGCGGGCGTCTGGCGCTGGCTCGATATCCGCGCCGGAGTCCCGACGATTTTTCCGCAAACGCTAGAAACCTTTGTGCCGCAAATGACCAATCTCGATCGCATCGGCGGTATTAGTTTTAATAAAGGCTGTTATCCCGGTCAGGAAATCGTGGCGCGCATGCATTATCTCGGGCGCCTCAAGCAGCGCATGTATCT
>CAZCAK010000390.1:0-1967 GCA_964496605.1 uncultured Acidiferrobacteraceae bacterium
CGATTTTTGGGAGTGCACTCACCCGTAGGAGTTGGTCGGCGACCACCTTGGGCATGTCTCGATGCTGGAGTGCGTCAAAATAGCCTTGTAGACGTTGCACCTTTTCGTTGGCAAGTCGTCCTATGGCCTCCGGTTCTCCCACAAATGCACCGTTGAGGGGACAAGCTCCCCTGCGTAGGCCCAAGTGTCGTTCCTCACATGCCCTCACGAGAGCATGCGGTGGCTCAGTGTTCCTGGGCCACAGTACCCACATCTTGTCGACATTATCGGAGAGCGTCCCGCCTGCGTTTCTGACCAGTGTTCGATAGTCGTCGAAGGCTGCGATGCCGCTTTCCCAATCTCGGGCCGCAATGGTGAAGTCGTCCGCGCTCCGAATCACATCGAAATGGCCATCTTGCGCTTTGACCAAATGGTACTCAGCTGCCTAGCCGCCTTAATCCAACACCACGGACCTCTGCCGATCTTGGCTCGTATCACCCTCCGATTGCCGATTAGCAAGGGATTTGCAGGTTTTGGGTTGAGGCCTCGGACTGATGTCTCCTTGTGCGCTTACCTAGGAGCAATCAACGGATCGTTTCCATTTTTCGCGCAACGACTGCGCTTGCAGCACGGAGCACAGCTAGCGCAAGGGCAACTCGAGCGACAATACAGCGCGACTGGAACAGGAATGGCTGTGAACGCCACACTACAAAACCTGGGGCGAATGAACGGCCTCGCACGCAGTTTCCCCAACACCGCAGAGCAGTTCTTCGAAAGCGAACTCAGACGCGGGCCGACGCCAAAGCTACAACACGACCTTACTGAAAACCTCGACAACGAGCGGAAGAGGCGACAAGATCGATTGGCGGCTGGAAACGATTCTTTCAAGGCCATGCGGTTGAGTCGCACACACAAAGGAACCTCGGCGGCGAGAATGCAGCGGCTACTGCCCGATAAGGTGTGGGTGCACGCAACTAGATCCCAACTTCATCTGCCACCGGTCGACGATCTCGGAGACTTGCTGTGTGCGTGTGGGCAGGAGCGAGCGTCAAACCCCTACCACTTCCAACACTGCCGCCGATTCATCCGACGGGCCGCAACCTGGCGCCACGACGACGTGAAACACTTCATCGTCAAGGAGTGCTTCAAAGCGGGTTGGTACGCGGAAGAGGAGGTACGAGTGCTCCCGCGAGACGCTCAGATCGTCGAAGATCCCGACGAAGACGTACCATCGGGAACCGTGGTGGACATCGTGGTGTACACTCCCGACAAAACGGTGGCCATCGACATCTCGGGCACCTGTCCCGCTGCGCCATCCTACCGCCAACAAGCAGCGACGGTGAAGCTCTCCGCGGCAAACACGAGGGCTGCACACAAGCGCTCCCGATACGAACAACACTGCCGGGCGCTCAACATGGACTTCCTGCCGGGGGTCTTTGAAACAACGGGCGCGCTGCACAAATCCTTCCTCAAATTCCTCCACGACCTGGTCGACGCACAGCAGGCACTACTCCAATGGAAAGAGAGTCGGCAGGCTTGCAAAACCCGAATAATGTCCGAGCTCAACGCCATCATTCTTCGAGGCAACGCGGCCATCGCGGAGCAGGCCCTCATGGAGGCGCGCATCGCGAACCAACGTGGGGCGCCAACGGCGCACTACCAACATCGCACCCAAACGCTGCGGCCGCGATCTAACTGGGCATCGTTGAGTGCACTCGTACGAGGAAGGGTCCGCTGGAACCAGCGGGGCCAGGCGAGCGTGGCACCCTAGGCGCAACGCAGAGCAGATAGACAATTTTGCTTGACATTGAAACGCTGTCGAAGCCTTGCAGAGACGCAGACTTGAGGCGGGTGCAGGGGTAGAGTGCACGTCAGCGACGTTCACGGACTTTGTCGTTAACAGACTTACTTGTAACTTCCATGGCTTGCTTAATTGACGGCCTGATGTTGTTGTAACTTTTTGATGTCAAAACGACTTCGTGACATTT
>CAZCAK010000391.1:0-1960 GCA_964496605.1 uncultured Acidiferrobacteraceae bacterium
ATATGCGTCAAATGGTGCAACAAGAACGTGTTGATGCCTTGGTTAAGGATCTACGGACCAAGGCCAAGGTCAAGATCAATCCCTAAGCACACGTCACAAAAGCCCGCCACGACCGCGCGCGATTCCACCATGACGGCGCGGCATCGCCGGTGTGCCGTGCCCCACACCGTTGTACTCGCAATATTTCTGACAATGCTGGCGCCGTGGTTTGGCGCCGGCGCGGAGAACCGCGGTTACGCCATCGGCGCGAAACCGGCGAGCTTTACCGCCGAATTGCCGGCGGAGCAGCGTATTGGCAAGATCGCGCTGCACGGCATGTTGGAACTGCCTTCGATCAAAATCGGCGGCCAACGTCTGGTCGGCCTCTCCGATTTGGCCTGGGATGAAGACGAGAAAATTCTCTATGCCTTATCCGATCGCGGCGCCTTGTTTTGGCTGCGCCCGGAGATCGCTGACGGGCGCTTAGTCGATGTCGCGGTACTGGCGGCGTATCCGCTCTACGATCTGGACAATAGGCGTGTACTCAAAGGCGAATACGCCGACTCCGAAGGCCTCGATATCATCAACGGCGCCAACGGCCGCCACGGCGATACCGAGTTACTCGTGAGCTTCGAGCGGATCCCGCGCATCCTTGCGTATCGTCCGGACGGAAGCGCCTTACGTGACTATCCGCTAGCGCCACCGCTGAACGATATTCATCACTACGCCGGCGCCAACAAGGCGCTGGAGTCGGTCACGCTGCATCCGCGCTACGGCATGCTCACCGCGCCGGAGTTGCCGTTGAAACAAGATCCCCCTGGATCGAATCGGATCTTTAATATCGATGGCCGGAGTTGGGTTTATCCCATCGCCGCCGGTGCCGGCATTGTGTCCTTAAAGGCGACGCACGGCGACGACGTCCTGGTCTTGGAACGCGAACACCCGGTGTTATTCGGCCGCACCGTCATCGCCTTGCGTCGGTTCAATTTGCGCACACAAAAAGTGACTACACTAGCGAAGCTCGATAGCGACACCGGTCTGCGCCTGGATAACTTCGAGGGCCTGGCACATCATCGCGGCAATCGTTATTTTATCGTTAGCGATAATAACGACATGCCGTTCCAGCGCACGCTATTGCTCTATTTCAGTATCGAGGACGGCGCGAAGTAACCGGGCTATTAGATCGTTATTGAGGTAGATCGTTATTGAGGCGTGGCAGCGTTCAATAACGCCAGGAATTGCGCCTCGTCCAAGATCGGTATATTCAGCGCCGCAGCCTTTTCCGCCTTGGAACCCGCGTCATCGCCGACAATGACGTAATGCGTCTTCGCCGACACGCTGCCCGCCACTTTCGCACCGAGCGCCAGCAGTTTCTCTTTCGCCACATCGCGCGCCATCGTGTGTAAGGTTCCGGTCAATACCACAGTCTTACCGGCAAATGGCGAGTCCTGCATCTTCGGCGCCGGCATCGCCGGCCAATGCACGCCCGCGGCGAGCAATTGCGCGATGACTTCGCGATTATGTGGCTGATGAAAAAACGTATGGATGCTTTGTGCCACCACTGGACCGACGTCAGGCACTGCTTGTAAGCGCTCGACACTGGCATTTTGCAAGGCGTCGAGTTCGCGAAAATATTGCGCCAAGGCCAGCGCCGTCGCCTCGCCAACTTGCACGATGCCCAACGCATATAAAAATCGCGGCAATGTCGTCGCCTTACTGCGCTCGATGCCGTCCAATAGATTCTGCGCCGACTTCTCCGCCATGCGTTCGAGCGCGCTTAACTGCGCCATATTGAGACGAAAAATATCTGCCACCGTATGCACCAGGCCGCGATCGACCAATTGATCGACCAGCTTCTCGCCCAATCCCTCGATATCAAGCGCACGCCGCGAGGCGAAATGCCGCACACTTTGCTTGCGTTGCGCACTGCAAAATAAACCGCCGCTGCAACGCGCAATAATGCCGTTACCTTCGCGCACGA
>CAZCAK010000392.1:0-1959 GCA_964496605.1 uncultured Acidiferrobacteraceae bacterium
GCTGCGAGACCCCAGCCGCTATTGCGCAGTGCATGGGTCGCAAACAAGAGACCGTAATAACCGATCAGCACCAACCAAATGTTCACCGGCTGGGCGTTGGTCGCCATGGCAATGCCGGCGGTGGCAGCGCTGAATAGCAACGTCAACGACAGCAATATATAGGTATTGCGGATGAGGCTGTTGGTCGCAAGAACCGACTGCGATACGCGCGAAATCGATTGCACAGGCTCGTTCATGGCAATTCTCCGATAAAAGTTAATTTAATCTACTGAGACTAGCGAGCGGCGTCAACGTTCGCTGCCGGTGGGTAGATAGTATAGGTCTTCCGTCCTAAATGATTCTCATGGGCATGGGGAGAGATGCGCTGAAGTCGCCATCTTCTTCGAAAATGGCGATGTACAGGACGTAATGAGTGAGGCACCGATCAGCCGATAACTTTAAGTAGGGTGCGTACCGCGCACCGAGCCGACTGCGCGCAGATGCCATGAGGTTAGTTACTTGAGGGAGCCGCTTCCGCGCAGTCCCTCCGCTGTCGCGGCATTAGTACATCCCTGTACGGCAGGATTCTCACCCGTCGGGTTCGGATCCGTCCCAGGCAACTTTCCTTAAGCTGCGGGTCCCGGACCCGCAGCTTAAGGAAAGTGGCGGAGAGGGAGGGATTCGAACCCCCGGACCCGTGAGGGTCAACGGTTTTCAAGACCGCCGCTTTCGACCGCTCAGCCACCTCTCCGTTTATCAACTCGTGACCGGCTGTGATTCCACACCGATCTCAATCTTACGCGGCGGTCGCCGCTTTTACTCGGCGCATCCGGCGCCTCGCCCTACGGGCCAGCGGCTTTGCCGCTGTTCAAAAATTGTTCCCGACAATTTTTGTGGCCGCTCAGCCACCTCTCTGTTTTAACCGATGCCGCGCTGCCATGCTAACCGGTTTGAGCCGCATTCGCGCGATTGTAGCGCATTCGACCTTGGGCCGATGCCCTATTGCTACGAATCGGTTGTGATCGATCCATGCCGGAGCGTCCGACACTCAAGCACTATGGCGATATTACCGTGTTCTTCGCGGCGGAGCGTACCTTGCTCGCCTGGAATCGAACCAGTGTCGCGCTCATGGGCGTTGGGTTCGTTATTGAGCGCTTCGGTTTATTCCTGCGCATGTTGCCGAACGAGCCGCATCACTATCATCACGCGTCATTTTGGCTCGGGGTCAGTTTTATCTTGTTCGGTGCCGCCGTTTCCGCGGCATCGGCAATTCAATACCGACGCATTGTACGCAGCTTGCCGAACCCGGAAATCCCTTTGGGATATTGGGTAAATCTACCCATCATCGCCAGCGTGTTTATTGCTTTATTAGGTTTAACGCTCGCGGTGTACTTCCTGCTCGCCGACCGCATTGGTGGTTAAATCGGGGTAATGCAAGCCGCTGGCATCGACGCGCGCAAAAGGGGTTAGGCGATGGGGCCGCGCGCTGCGCGCCGAGCTGATCTCGTAGCTCGCGCCGCCGCGCGCGATCACGGCGTCGGCGATCAGGCTGCGATGACAGCGAAACGGTGCACCCTCGGCGCACATGAGGGCGATACGTTCATGCGCGGCCCAGTCCAGCGTTTGCGCGAGGGCGGCTTGGAACGCCGCGGTTTCCATATAGTCGGCATAGCCGCGAAAACTGAGATTACGCCAGGCGGCGTTGCGCGAATCCGGTTTTGGTTTGCGCAATCCGCCCAGATCTTTTTGATGCCGATAGCCGATGCCGACCGATTCTAGACTCGCCCGCAGCGCAGCTTGGTCGAACTGGGGATTGTGACGCGAGTGCGGTACGGTCCGTACGTCGACCAATAATTTAACGCGGTGCGCCTGTAGTAGCTCGATAAAGTCATCGATTGGGCGGGTCGAGTGGCCGATGGTATAGAGCATGGGCATAGATCTTTAACATGCGGTTCGGCCGCGAAATAAGCCAGCGGCCTC
>CAZCAK010000393.1:0-1959 GCA_964496605.1 uncultured Acidiferrobacteraceae bacterium
TTCCGATAGTTCGTACAAGGGCGACATACGCGCGACCATAAAGATGCCCGCGGTCACCATGGTCGCGGCGTGAATCAGCGCTGAAATCGGCGTCGGGCCTTCCATCGAATCCGGTAGCCAGACGTGCAACGGCACTTGCGCCGACTTACCCATCGCGCCGACGAATAGCAAGATGCAAATCAGCGTCAATACCTGCCAGTCCACGCCGGGAATAATCTGTGTCGTCTGCGTCGCAAACTGCGGCGCCATACCAAACACCGCGCCATAGTCGAGCGTGCCAAAATAAAGATAAATCGCCGCGATGCCGAGCAAGAAGCCAAAGTCGCCGACGCGATTGACGAGGAACGCCTTCAGGTTGGCGTAAATCGCGCTTTCGCGCGTATACCAAAAACCGATCAGCAGATACGACACCAAACCGACCGCTTCCCACCCGAAAAACAATTGCAGGAAATTATTCGCCATCACCAGCATTAACATGGCGAAGGTAAAGAGCGAGATGTAACTGAAGAAGCGCTGATAACCCGGATCGTCGTGCATGTAGCCAATGGTGTAGATATGCACCATCAGGGACACGAACGTCACAACCACCATCATCATCGCGCTCAGGGGATCGATCAGAAACCCAATCTCGAGCGGAATACCGCCGCTCACGGCCCAGGTATAGATCGGACCATTGAAGCGATGCCCGGCCATGACGTCGGGCATGACGACGAATGCCGACAGGCCGAACGCGATCGCGACGCCGAGAATCGTCACGCTATGTGCGCCAATGCGGCCGATGAGGCGGCCAAGCAAACCGGCAAGCAGCGCGCCGGCAAGACACACCAGCGGGATCGCGAGATAAACCTGTTGCATGTTTTGAAACATAACTAGCCTTTTAAGGTATCCAGGTCTTCTACGTTAATGGTGCTGCGATTGCGGAACAGCACGATGAGAATTGCAAGCCCGATCGCCGATTCCGCCGCCGCGACCGTCAGAATAAAAAACACGAATACCTGGCCGGCGGTGTCACCGAGATAATGCGAGAAGGCGACGAAGTTCATGTTCACCGCAAGCAGCATCAGTTCGATCGCCATTAGCAGGATCACAACGTTCTTGCGATTGAGAAAAATGCCGACGACGCTCAAGGCGAATAAGATCGCCCCGAGAATCAGGTAATGCGAGAGTGAGATCATAGGTCCCCTTTACGCGGTCGCCGCTTAACTTTTCTTTTCCGCCGCCATCTTCACCAGACGCACGCGATCTTGGCGTTGCACCTGGACCTGTAGCGACGGGTCTTGGTATTTCGTTTCCGGTCGGCGGCGCATGGTCAAGGCAATCGCCGCAACGATTGCAACCAATAACACCAGCGCCGCGATCTCGAATGGATACACATAAACGGTGTACAGAATGCGTCCGAGTTCGCGCGTATTGCTGTAACTGGCGGCATGCGCCGCGGGCTCCGGCACTTTGGCGAGGCCGAAGTGTTGCGGTCCGAGAATGATCGCCATCTCGATCACCATCAAGACGGCAACAATACCGCCGATAGGTAAATACTCCCCAAAGCCCTCGCGCAGACGCACGAGATTGATATCGAGCATCATGACCACGAACAAGAACAAGACCATCACCGCGCCGACATACACCAATACCAGGGTGATGGCGAGAAACTCCGCCTGCAATAATATCCACAAGCCGGCGGCACTAAAGAACGCGAGCACCAAAAACAACGCCGACTTCACCGGGTTGCGGATAGTGATCACCATCGCCGCGGCTACCACCAGCACCGTGGCGAAAAAGTAAAACACGACTTGTTGCGCTGCCATGTCGGCGCTCTCTATGGATAAACGCTGAAATTAACGATAACGCGCATCCGCGGCGCGATCGGCCGCGATTTGCTTTTCATATTTGTCGCCTACGGCCAGCAGCATGTCCTTGGTGTAGATCAAGTCGCCGCGTTTCTCGCCGTGGTAATCCAAT
>CAZCAK010000394.1:0-1944 GCA_964496605.1 uncultured Acidiferrobacteraceae bacterium
CGGCGGTGCGAGCGTTTTTATTTTCGCCAAGGGTGCCTTGGATTTTGCGGGTTGTACGGTGGTACACATTAATTCCGGTGTCGCCGCATTGGTGGGTGCTTTAGTCATCGGCAAGCGTATCGGTTATGGCCGCGACCATATGCCGCCGCATAACCTCACCATGACCATGATCGGCGCGTCCTTGTTATGGGTCGGCTGGTTCGGATTCAACGCCGGCTCCAATCTTGAAGCGAACGGCACCGCGGTGCTGGCGATGGTGAATACCTTATTGGCGACTGCCGCCGCGACCCTCGCCTGGACTTTCGCCGAATGGATCTTCAAGGGTAAGCCGAGCATGTTGGGCGGTGCCTCCGGTGCCGTCGCCGGCCTCGTGGCGATCACCCCGGCCTGCGGTTTTGTCGGCCCCATGGGTGCGATTGCGCTTGGTGTCATCGTCGGCTTCGTGTGTCTCTGGGCGGTCACCGGACTTAAGCGTGCCTTCGGTTACGACGATGCCTTGGACGTATTCGGCGTGCACGGCATCGGCGGCATGATCGGCGCGTTGGGCACCGGCATCTTCGCCGCGCCTAGCCTCGGTGGTACCGGCGTATTCGACTACGCGACCAACAAAGTCGCGGAATATTCCATCGTCGGTCAAGTCACGAGCCAAGCCTGGGGCGTCGGCATCACGATTCTGTGGTCCGGTATTGTCAGCTTCATCCTTTATAAGATCGTCGACATGATCATCGGTTTGCGAGTCACAGCCGATGCCGAGCGCGAGGGTCTGGATATCACCGAGCACGGCGAGACCGCGTACCATTCTTAAAGCATTCGATTAGAAGCACCACCTTAGCTATATTTGCGGGCGCCTTGGCGCCCGCTTTTGTTTTACGCCCCGGCGTCGCTGCTATACACTAGGCGCCTTTTTTAACCGTCAAAAATACCCCTTCCGGAGGTTTAGCTTTATGGCGACAGCGCACGTCCTCGGTTTTCCGCGCATCGGTGTCGATCGAGAAATGAAAAAGGCCGTCGAGGCCTATTGGAAAGGCAGCTTAGATCGCGCGGCGCTGCTCAAAACCGGTAAGGAATTGCGCGCACGCCACTGGCAATTGCAAAAAGAAGCCGGCATGGATCTGGTGCCGGTAGGCGATTTCTCGTGGTACGACCATATGCTCGAAATGAGTGCGACTCTTGGGGTCGTGCCGCCGCGCTTTGAATGGTCCGGCGGTGAAGTCGATCTCGATACCTTCTTTCGTATGGCACGCGGGACCGCGCCGACTGGCAAGGCGACCTTTGCCTGCGAAATGACCAAGTGGTTCGACACCAATTACCACTATATCGTCCCGGAATTCCAAGTCGACCAAGCTTTCCGCGTCAGCTCGTCGCGCCTATTCGACGAAGTGGCCGAGGCGCAAGCGCTCGGCCTTAAAGCCAAGCCGGTACTTGTGGGCCCGCTGACTTATCTGTGGCTCGGCAAGGCCAAAGGCACCGACTTCGACCGCCTGAGTCTGCTCGACAAGCTGATTCCTATATATAAGGAGATTCTCGGACGCTTGGCGCAGGCCAAGGTCGAGTGGGTGCAGATTGACGAACCGGCCTTGGTGCTTGATCTGCCAGCCGAATGGCTTAAGGCCTACGAACGTGCGTACAAAGAGCTAACGAGTACTTCGGTTAAAATTCTGCTCGCCACTTATTTCGAAAGTCTCAATAAAAATACCGATCTCGCCTGCAGCCTGCCGGTCGCGGGTCTACACATCGATCTCGTGCGGGCACCGCAACAGCTCGAGGCGGTGCTCGGTAAACTGGGACAGAACAAAGTCTTGTCGCTCGGTGTGATCGATGGCCGCAATATTTGGCGGGCAGATCTCGATGCCGCGTTAAAGATACTGGATACCGCGAAGGCGAAACTTGGCGAGCGCGCGTGGGTATCGACCAGCTGTTCCTTGCTGCATACCCCGGTGGACC
>CAZCAK010000395.1:0-1940 GCA_964496605.1 uncultured Acidiferrobacteraceae bacterium
AGATCGCGTCGAGCGCGCGATCGAGCATAAGGCTCGACACGTACCAATCGGGACGCTTTAGTTTGCGATGCGGTGCAATGGGGTGACAACTATTGGTCGGCATTTTTAAGTCGCGATATTTAGGGTGACAATCGGTTCGATGGCTTGAATTCGATATCAGGGCTTGCCTCTCCGACTTCGCTGGAGGTTTTTTATTAAGCGTATACCATCCCGCTTGTGACCGTAATAGTGAGGGAGCGTCTCGATCTCTTCGAAGCCGAGGCGCTCATATAGGCGCCGCGCCGCATAATTCTCTGACGCGACTTCAGCGCGACAGACCCGAAGCCGATTGCGTCTCATCCAACGGAAGCCGGCGCGAATTAATCGCTCGGCCCAACCTTGGCCGCGTAAATTCGGATGCACCGCTAAGGAATATAAACGTGCCCACTGCGCCTGGCCATTGCTGGCTTTAAGCCAACAGGCGGCCGCATTACGATCGGCGCTGCATAACCAAAAGGCCCGTGGATTTCGCAAGAGGTCGTGTACTTGGCGTCGTGAAAAACGGCCGTCCTGGATAGTGAACGCGATCTCTTCCAGGGCGAGGACACGTTCGAGGTCTTTGGACGTTGCTATGTGCAGCTTATTCATGTCGACGATTTAGTGAAGGCAACTCTTCGGAAAGGCGGCACGACGTAGCGTAGGAGTTTTAAATAGACCCGCTGAAGAATCCATCCATGTGCAGCCCGATTTTTATAATATGGCTTTCAGGTCATCTATGGAATCCCTCGTCCGCACTATCGCTTTTTGACAATTCGATCACATTGGTGCGGTGTCGGCGAATGCGACAGTTCGACAGTACCTACAGCGGGTAAACTGAAATAAAATGTTGCGCCCTTGTCGACCTGCGCTTCAGCGGTAACGGTACCGCCGTGGCGGCGGACGATGCGCTGAACGGTAGCGAGACCAATACCAGTTCCAGGAAATTCGCTTTCGGCATGGAGGCGTTGAAACGCACCGAAGAGCCGCCGCGCATGCTGCATATCGAAGCCGGCGCCGTTGTCGCGAATGAAACATGCGATGGTACCGTCAACCGCCTGCGGAGAGGCGCCGAATTCTATGTGTGCGGCGGCGGTCTTCGCGGAAAACTTCCAAGCGTTATGCAACAAGTTTTGCATAAGCGACTGCAGAAGTGTGCGGTCGCCTTGTACCGTTACCGCCGGTTGTAACGAGAAATGGACTTGTCGCGTCGGTTCGTTCGCGGTCAATTCAGCAGCAATGGTGTGAGCAATGGCGGTGAGATCGACCGGTTCACTAAATCGCTCTTTTTGCGTCAGGCGCGATAAGCTTAAGAGCCCATCGACTAGTTGGGTAAGTTTCTGCGCTGCGTTGTTGACGCGTTGCAGATAGTCAATACGCACCTCATCGGTAAGCTGTCCGTCTTTGGCGAGCAAGAGGCGAGTGAAACCACTGAGGCTACGAAGCGGTGCGTGCAGATCGTGAGAAACCGAATAGGCGAATGCAGCAAGTTCCTCGTTAGCATTTCTTAGCGCTTCGTTGGCACATTGTAACGCCTGCGCCCGCTCGAATATCTCTGCCTCCATTACCTCGACATGGGCTTTTAATCGGTCGTGTGCTTGGTGCTGCGCAATATCGGCCTGCCTAAGTCGAATGTATTCGGTAACGTCTTTGACGCGGTGAATGATGTAAACAAGGTCTCCATTAGGATGGAAAACCGGACAATTAATTGGACTCCAATAGCGTTCCTCGAATTGACCGCCTTCGGCCTCAGGTTTGCGAATGTCGTATTTCTGAACCGCCATGGTATCGGGCGCGCGCGTCGTTAAGACGCGGTTGAGCGAGGCGCGTAGATTATTGACGCCGGTAGCCTCCGATTCGTCTGGATTGTCCGGAAACACATCGAAGAGCTGGCGGCCGAGGATACCCTCGCGCGTCGTCATGGT
>CAZCAK010000396.1:0-1939 GCA_964496605.1 uncultured Acidiferrobacteraceae bacterium
CATCGCGCGCGCGATTGCGCAGTTCGTCGATCAATTCCTCGTCGAACTCCTCGATGTTGCCCATCTCTTGTTTCGGCACATAGGCGACTTCGTCCAGCGTCGTGAAGCCCTCGCGCACCAATACGCCAGCCACATTTTCGTCAACGCCGAGCTGCTCCATGAACAAGGTCTTGGCGCCGGCGGCTTCGGTCTCGCCTTTCTGGCTCGCGGTTTCCTCGGTCATAATATTGAGCTCCCAACCAGTAAGCTCCGACGCCAGACGCACGTTCTGTCCGCCACGGCCGATGGATTGCGATAACTGCGCCTCATCGACGATGACGTCCATACTATGTAATTCTTCATCGACCACGATCGATAATACTTCCGCGGGTGCCAACGCATTGATGACAAACTGCGCCGGATCCGGCGACCACTGAATGATATCGACGCGTTCACCGGCAAGCTCGTTCGACACCGCTTGCACCCGCGAGCCGCGCATACCGACGCAGGCGCCGATCGGATCGATACGCGGATCTTTCGAGCTTACGGCGATCTTCGCGCGCAGACCGGGGTCGCGCGCCGCACCATGAATTTGAATCAGGCCGTCGCCAGCCTCGGGCACTTCGAGCTTGAATAATTCGATCAATAGTTGCGGCGCGATGCGGCTCAAAAATAATTGTGGGCCGCGCGGAGTTGAGCGTACGTCTTCCAAATATGCGCGAATGCGATCGCCTGGGCGCAAACCCTCGCGCGGGATCATCGCCGACTTCGGCAACAAGGCCTCGGCTTGGCCCAACTCCAGGATTGCGTCGCCGCGCTCAAGACGCTTCACCACGCCGGTGATCAAATCGCCCTTGCGCTGCTCATATTGCTGTACGATTTGCTCGCGCTCAGCTTCGCGCACTTTTTGTACGATGACTTGCTTCGCCGCCTGCGCCGCGATACGCCCGAACTCGACCGGCTCGAGCGGCTCTTCGACATACCCGCCGACTTGCGCCTCGGGGTTCACGTCAAGCGCGTCCATCAGGCGGATTTCGCGCTCGGGAAATTCCATTACCGCCTCGTCTGGCACGATCAGCCAGCGGCGAAAGGTATCGTAGGCACCGGTTTTGCGATGAATCGATACGCGGGCGTCGATATCTTCCTTATGACGTTTGCGCGTGGCAGTGGCCAGCGCCGCCTCGAGCGCCTGAAAAATAATTTCGCGGTCGACGCTTTTCTCACGCGAGACCGAATCGACCACCATTAAAATTTCGTTTGCCATGTTTTGCCCTTACAGCTCCGGCACCAACCGCGCCTTTTCGATATTACTGAAAGCGAGGTCGAATATTTCTTTATCGACCTCGACCTCAATTCCCGCCTCTGCCACCGTTTTTAAGCGTCCGGTGAAATTCTTACGTCCCAGTATCGGCTCAACCGTCCGCGCCTTAATCAAGGCACCGACGTAGCGCAGATAATCTTCGCGCTTAACCAGCGGCCGATCCAACCCGGGTGACGACACTTCTAATAAGTAACTACCGTCGATGGGGTCTTCAACGTCGAGCACCGCGCTCAACTGGCGGCTTACCCGCGCGCAATCGTCGACGTTTATACCCCTGGGACCATCGATGAATACGCGCAACCGCGCCCCGTCGCCGCGGCCGCTGAGCTCGACATCGACCAATTCGAAACCCAGGGCATTAATGCTGGGCTCTAGTACGGCGCGTAAATCGTTCTTTTGCCGCAACTTCCGCCGCCCTCAACTTTCGACCCTATAAACGCAAAAGTGGGCGCGAAGCCCACTTTCTTTTAAACCCGTGTTCGGCCGGATTATATAAGTGTTGTCACCGGAAATTCAATGGTTATCGTATAAACAGCGAGCTTGCTTGAAATGCCGGGAGGTGGTCGGTACACTGCGCGTCCGATTGCGGGGTGGAGCAGTCTGGCAGCTCGTCGGGCTCATAACCCGAAGGTCGTAGGT
>CAZCAK010000397.1:0-1938 GCA_964496605.1 uncultured Acidiferrobacteraceae bacterium
CGTCGGCGAGACGATTAAACCGGCGCGTATCGTCGATGCCTATGGGCGTATCGTTGCGACGCAGCCGGACTTTATTGTCATCGAAGGCGCCGGCGGTTGGCGCGTACCGATTAACGATCATGAAACCATGGCCGATGTCGCGGTGAGCTTGCGCGCGCCGGTGATACTGGTGGTTGGGCTGCGGCTTGGGTGTCTCAATCATGCGCTGTTGACGGTGCGTGATATCGCAGCCTGTGGTCTGCCGCTCGCCGGTTGGGTCGCCAATCATCTCAGTGCCGACATGCCCGCGGTTGCGGACAACATCGCCAGTCTCAGCGCGCGCATCGCGGCGCCGCTGCTCGCGACTATTCCTTTCGGCGTATCGCCCAACGCCTGGTCGTTCCCTCTCGATCAATTGCTAGCGGCTCGACCGTAGACCAAAGTCGGTGTGCGGCGTGCGGTCCGCGCGCTACCGTGCGAGGTTCTTTTTCTCTCCAGGAGGTCCAATGAGATTAGTCATGACGGCGACTGCGGTAGCGCTGACCCTACTTATAACGGCTTGCGACAAACCGGATAAAGCCGCCGGCGAAGAGCAAGGTTTTGGGATTAACAAGGCCGCGAGCGGCACGCCGACACGCGAGTCGCCGCAAACCAATCAGAGCGGCGATCGTGCGGCGCAACCGGCGGCCCCGGCGAACGAAAAATCGCGTTAAATTCCCGTCAAATCGCGGTGTATGCCCATTGCGCCGGCGCGGTTCTCTGTGATAGTTTGCGCCGCGCTAAGCGTCCGCCGCAGTAAGCGAAAAACGGCTGAGGCCGTCGCCCGGAGTAAGTCGGGGGCGTAGGTAGGTATGACGATACTCGAATGCGATCCCGTGGTTCGCGCCACGCGTTACCGCAAATTGATCCGCCCGAATCGATCGCTGTCGCGGCGCGGCCTGTGGCTGCTGATCGCAATATACGCGTTACTATCGGTAAGCGTCGGTATTGGTTTCGGGCTGGCGCTCGGGGCGTGGTTAATCCTACCGTTCTTCGGGCTTGAGGTCGCCGTGATCGCGGTCGTGGCGGTGATCGTGACGCGTCGCGCCGGAGATTACGAGTTGGTCATGCTCGATCCGGAACGTTTGCGCCTGGTGCGCCGCACCGCCGGGCGACGCAGTTGTATTGAATTTCAGCGCTATTGGGCAAGGATCGCGCTGGCATCGGGCGAATGCGGTTGGTATCCTTCGCGCCTGTTTATCACTTCGCACGGACGGAGCGTTGAGTTCGGCGCGGCTATGGCGGAACACGACCGCCGGGCCTTGGCGCAAGAACTTAAAGGTCTGCTGCGGCGTTAGCCGGCACTGCACACCTAAAAAAAGATTAAGACGCGCGGCAACTCAGATGCCGCGGCGATGATGATGCGTATCGGCCTACGAGTTGCTCGAGCTGGCGCAGGAATGATTTTCTCAATTTTGACTTTACTCGTTAGGGGAGAATTGGCATGTCCTTACCTCGCATTACGCGCCCTCGATTCACGCGCTTCGTCGCCGCATTAAGCGCACTGACATCGGGCGCCGCCCTTGCGGATTACGGTTACAACCTGCAAGCGCCGGTCACACCCCTGGCGCACGACATTTTGCATCTGCATAACCTGATCTTCCTGGTTTGCGTCGGTATTTTCGTCGTTGTTTTCAGTTTCATGTTTTATTCGATTTTTGCGCACCGCAAGAGCCGCGGCCACAAGGCGGCCGATTTTCACGAGAGCACGACGGTCGAAATCGTTTGGACGACAATCCCGTTTCTTATCTTGGTGGCGATGGCCATCCCGTCGACTGCAACTCTATTAAAGATGCAGGACACGAAGACCGATGCGGACCTGGTAGTCAAGATCACCGCGTATCAATGGAAATGGCAATACGAACTCCCCGACCAGAAAGTCAGCTATTTCAGTATGCTCGCCACCCCGCGTGAGCAAAT
>CAZCAK010000398.1:0-1937 GCA_964496605.1 uncultured Acidiferrobacteraceae bacterium
AGCGTGGCATCTTCGGAAATATTCCCCGCCGATCGTCCGGTAGTCGTCAGTTTTATATTCACGATTTGTAGCGCCATCTGCCCGGTATTGAGCGCAACGCTGGCACAAATGCGTACGCAGCTGGGTGAAAACGCGCGCAAGGTGCGCATTGTCTCGGTCACCATCGATCCGGAAAACGATACACCGGCGCGATTACACGATTACGCGCGTCAATTCCAGGCCGATGGTAATTGGCGTTTTTATACTGGCGAGCCGGCGACAATCGTGGCGCTGCAAAAGGCGTTCAACGCCTATCGTGGCGATAAAAATAATCATGTTGCGCTGGCCTTCATCCGACCGGCCGGCGAGACGCGGTGGGTACGTCTCGAGGGATTTACCAGCGCCGCCGAGTTGGCCGCGGAGATTAAGCCGTCGGGAGTATGAGGGCGGCGTTAATGCGGTTGCCGGTGTCGCACGTTTATTGCGTATGGGCGTTGGCACTGTCGATATGTGCATGGCAACCGGCAAACGCCGAGACCGACGTCGCGACCATTGCCGCGGGCGAACGTATTTACCGTGAGGGCATATTGCCGTCCGGCCAGGCGCTACGGGGCACCATCGGCGCAGACGTGGTCGTGACCGGGGCGCGTGCCGCGTGCGTGAACTGCCATCGCCGTAGCGGCTATGGTGGCGTTGAAGGCGATCGCATTGTGCCGCCGGTAGTAGGAAGGTATTTGTTCGGCGATACGAACTTGCGCCCACCCGCGGTGCTCGATACGACATCGGCGCGCGGCGGCTATTACGACGCGGCGAGTTTCCGGCATGCGTTGCGCGCCGGGTTGACGCGCGCGGGTCAACCATTGAAAGCGCCAATGCCGCGCTTTCAGTTATCGGATCGCGATGCCGATGCGTTGATGCGTTATTTAATAACGTTGTCGACGCCACCGCCGGGCGTGAGCGCCGCGGAAATTCATTTCGCGACGGTCGTCACCGATGCCGTGCCGGAACGCCAACGTGCCGCGCTGCTGGGTGTGCTCAACGCGTTTATCACCGCGCAAAACGCCGAACGCCGCGTGAATACCAGCAAGGTGCAGCGCTCGCCTCTGGGCCATACGCGCGTGTATCGCGCGACGCAGCAATGGCGTCTGCATGTCTGGACGCTGAGTGGACCGCCACAGGACTGGGCGGCGCAAATCGATCGCTATTATCGTGCGCAGCCGGTATTCGCCGTGCTGGGCGGTGTGGTCCGCGCGCACGCGGATGCGGTGCATGCGCAGTGCGAGCGGCTGCAGGTGCCGTGCTTATTCCCCAATGTAGACGTCATCGAACCAAAACCCGTCGATTATTTTTCGATCTACTTCACGCGCGGCGTCATTCAAGAAGCCGCGGTATTGGCCGAGTGGTGGCGCCGAAGCGGCGCCGACGCGCCGCGGCGGATTGTGCAAGTGTATCGCGCGCACGACAGCGGCGCTGCGGCCGCGCAAGCGCTGCGCACGGCATTGGCGGACCTGCCGCAGTCACGCATCGAGGATCGCATCATCGCCGCCCCCGAGACCGATCGAGACGCGTTTTGGGCGTCGATGCCGCATGATGTCGATGCGATGGTGTTATGGCTACGCAATGACGATCTGGCGCAGCTGCCCACGACGCTCGGCGCACGTGCGCAGCTCTACCTATCGGACACCTTGGCCGAAAGCCCGACCCTAGCGGCCGCGTTGCGCGCGCGTACCGCGTTTTTACGTCTACGCGAATTGCCGTTGGCGTGGGAGGATCGACGGAAGCGTGTCGACGCTTGGCTGCAGGCCCATAACCTTGGGACAACCGACGAGCGCGTTCAAAGCAATACCTATGTCATGCTGACGTTGATATCCCGGATCTTGACGCATATGCGCGAAAGCATTTCGCGCGAATATCTTATCGAGCAAATCGAGCACGAGGCGCAAACCGCGTCCTGGGCG
>CAZCAK010000399.1:0-1933 GCA_964496605.1 uncultured Acidiferrobacteraceae bacterium
AGCGCGTACTTGCTGGCGGTGTAGGCGCCGCGATACGCCAGTGCCGCACGCCCGCGAATCGAGCTCATTTGTACACTGCGTCCGCCACCGTGGGCGCGCATCGCCGGGATCAGGCTCACGGTCAATTCGTGGGTGCCAAAGACATTGGCCTCGAATTGCTTTTGCAAAACTGCGCGCGATAGGTCTTCAACGGCGCCCGGCTGACCGTAGGCGCCGTTATTAATCAGTGCGAATAACCGGCCGTCGGTGTGGGTTAATACCGCCGCGACGGCCCGTTGAATTGAGGCGCTATCGCGCAAATCGAGTGCTACGGCCTCGAATCCAGCGTCGGTGAGTCGGCTGAGATCTTCGGTCTTGCGCGCTGAGGCGAACACGCGATAGCCGCGCGCGCGTAGCCCTACCGCCAGGCAATACCCGATGCCCGACGAGCACCCAGTGATCAATATCGATTTCGGCGACACGTGGTCTCCCAGGGAAAACCTGCTTCTATGATAACCAGACATTAGCGCATTCGGCTTAGCGGCAGAACGGGTGTACTGCGGTTTTCGTGCGCACGCCTGTGTTTTACAATGCGCTGCTACGGAGGAGCGAGCAGTCCTGTGAATAAACTCAGAGTCGGTGTTGCCGGCGTCGGCTATCTCGGAAAGTTCCACGCGCAGATCTATGCGCGTATGCCCAATGTCGAATTAATCGGCGTTGCCGATACCGATTTTGCGGCGGCGCAGAAGGTGGCGCAGGAATGTGGTTGTCGTGCCTATGGCCGTGCCGACGAATTAGTAGGACAGGTCGATGCCGTGAGTATCGTAGTGCCGACCAGTCTTCACTTGGCGGTGGCGCGTCCGTTCCTCGAGCGCGGCGTGCATATGCTGATGGAAAAGCCGCTGGCACCGACTTACGACGAGGCGCGTTCCTTGGTCGAGCTTGCCGAGCGCACCGGCGTTGTGTTTCAAGTCGGACACCTGGAGCGTTTCAATGCGGGTGTTCTGGCGCTGGCCGAACGCGTACGCGATCCGCGGTTTATTGAAGTGCACAGGCTCGGCACCTTCGTCGAGCGCGCGACCGATGTCGACGTAGTTACCGATCTTATGATTCACGACATCGACATCGTGATGTCCCTGGTGCAATCCGATATTGCCAAGGTCGATGCCGTCGGGCTGCCAGTGATGACCCAACACGTCGATATCGCAAACGCGCGCATCGAATTTCAAAACGGCGCGGTTGCGAATATTACCGCGAGCCGCGTGTCCAATAAGAAGCAACGCCGCATGCGTGTGTTCGGCAAAAACAGTTATTACGCCTTGAATTATATCGACCAACAGATTGAGGTCGTGCACACACGGCCGCCGGCGCCGGGGGCCAAGCGGCCGGAGATTGTCAACGAAACGGTGGCGATTGAACCGAAGATGCCGCTCGATGCCGAACTCGAAGATTTCGTCGCGACCGTCAATGCGCGCAAGACGCCGCTGGTCACTGGCCAAGCGGCGCTGGCGGCGCTCCGCGTTGCACTCAGCGTAAAGGAGAAAATTGCCGCATGCATGCCGTCGTAAAACCCAGTGCCGTTCCCTTTCTCGATCTCACCGGCGAATATCGCGAGCTCGAGGCCGAGTGGTTCGAGGCGGTGCGCGCCTGCGGTCAAAGCGGCGCGTTCATTCTCGGCAAAAACGTCCAAGGCCTGGAACACGAGATCGCGCAGTATATCGGCACGCGTCAGGCGGTGGCCTGCGCCAACGGTACCGACGCCTTGGTTTTGGCGCTGCGCGCGCTCGACATCGGCCCCGGCGATGAAGTGATCACGACGCCGTTTAGTTTCTTCGCCACGGCCGAGGCGATTACCTTGGTCGGCGCGCGGCCGGTGTTTGCGGATATCGAAGCCGATAGTTTTAACATTGATGCGACCGCGGTGGAAAAACACATTACGCCGCGTACGCGTGCG
>CAZCAK010000400.1:0-1932 GCA_964496605.1 uncultured Acidiferrobacteraceae bacterium
TCGGGCCGATCAAGGACTACGAGTGCCTGTGCGGCAAGTACAAGCGCCTGAAGCATCGCGGCGTGATTTGCGAAAAGTGCGGCGTCGAGGTGACCTTGTCCAAGGTGCGCCGCGAACGCATGGGCCATATCGAGCTGGCCTCGCCGGTGGCGCATATCTGGTTCCTCAAGTCGCTGCCGTCGCGCATGGGTTTAATTCTCGATATGACGCTCCGTGACATCGAGCGGGTACTGTATTTCGAGGCCTATGTGATTATCGATCCGGGCATGACGCCGCTCGAGCGCAGCACGCTTATGACGGAAGAGGCCTATCTCGAGGCGATCGAACAATACGGCGATGAATTCGACGCGCGCATGGGTGCCGAGGCGATTCGCGATTTGCTGCGCGGCATCAATCTCGAAGCCGAAGCGACAAAGATGCGCGAAGAGCTCGCCGGCACGACCTCGGAAACGAAGCTCAAGAAGCTCGCGAAGCGCCTGAAGGTCATCGAGGCGTTCCTGCATTCCGGAAATAAGCCGGAGTGGATGGTGATGGAAATTCTGCCGGTATTGCCGCCGGAGTTGCGCCCGCTAGTGCCACTCGACGGCGGTCGCTTTGCGACGTCGGATTTGAACGACCTTTATCGTCGCGTCATTAATCGCAATAACCGCTTAAAGCGTCTGCTCGATTTAAACGCGCCGGATATTATCGTGCGTAACGAAAAGCGCATGTTGCAAGAAGCGGTTGACGCGCTGCTGGACAATGGTCGCCGCGGCAAGGCAATCACCGGCGCCAATAAGCGTCAATTGAAGTCGCTCGCCGATATGATCAAAGGCAAGCAAGGCCGCTTCCGCCAGAATCTCTTAGGCAAACGCGTCGACTACTCCGGCCGTTCGGTAATTGTGGTTGGTCCGGCGCTGAAGCTGCATCAATGCGGTCTTCCGAAGAAGATGGCCTTGGAGTTGTTCAAGCCGTTTATTTTCTCGAAGCTCGAGATGCGCGGCCTCGCAACGACTATCAAGCAAGCGAAGAAGATGGTCGAGCAGGCGAGCCCCGAGGTGTGGGATATTTTGGAAGAGGTGATTCGCGAACATCCCGTGTTATTGAATCGCGCGCCGACGCTGCATCGTCTCGGTATCCAAGCCTTCGAACCAGTATTGGTGGAAGGTAAGGCGATTCAGTTGCATCCCCTAGTCTGCGCACCGTACAACGCCGATTTCGACGGCGATCAAATGGCGGTGCATATTCCCTTGTCGTTAGAGGCACAGCTGGAAGCGCGTGCGCTAATGATGTCGTCGAATAATGTGTTGTCGCCGGCGAATGGCGAACCGATTATTGTGCCGTCGCAAGACATCGTGCTGGGCCTGTATTACATGACGCGCACCAAGATTAATGCGCTGGGTGAGGGCCGGGTGTTTGCCGATGTCGCCGAGGTGCACCGCGCCTATGAGACGCGGCAAGTCTCCCTGCATGCCAAGATCAAGGTACGTATCCGTGAAGTGGTGGCCGACGAGGAGGGTAATCGTAAGGAAACGATCACGCGTCACGATACCACCGTCGGCCGCGCCTTATTATCCGATCTATTGCCGGACGGCCTGCCGTTTAGCCTGGTCAATCGCGAGCTGAAGAAGAAGACGATTTCAGAACTGATCAACGCGTGCTATCGCCGGGTCGGGCTCAAGGCCACCGTTATCTTCGCCGATCAATTGATGTACACCGGCTTCGCCTACGCGGCGCGTGCCGGTATCTCGATCGGCGTCGACGATATGGTCACGCCGAGCGAGAAGGGCGAGATCATCGCCGCGGCCGAGGCCGAGGTGAAGAGTATTCAAAATCAATACTCCTCGGGTTTGCTCACCGCCGGCGAACGCTACAACAAGGTCGTCGACATCTGGACCCACACCAGCGAACGCGTTGCCAAGTCGATGATGGAAAAACTCGGTAGCGAAGAGG
>CAZCAK010000401.1:0-1931 GCA_964496605.1 uncultured Acidiferrobacteraceae bacterium
ACTCCGTCGGCGCCATGAGTGCGACTTGTCGTCCGCTCTCGATAACATCGGCCGCAGCCAGCGCGGCGACCGCGGTCTTGCCACAACCAACATCGCCTTGAACCAAGCGCTGCATCGGCGTCGGCGCACGTAAATCGTGGCGAATTTCTTCCAGCACCCGGCCTTGCGCACCGGTCAATACAAACGGCAGACGCGCAGTAAGATCGCGCGCGAGCGTGTGCGCGACGTCAATACTGGCGGCGCGATGGCGCGCGCTTTGGCGTCGCAAACCGCGCAAGCTTAAGTGATGTGCCAATAATTCTTCGACCAATAGACGGCGCTGCGCGGGATGCTGCGCCGTTTCTAACTGCGCGAGTTTGGTAGCGGGCGGCGGCGCGTGCACATAGCGCAGCGCCTCGGCCAAGTCATATTGTTGCAGCTCCGGCAGATTTACCGGCGACGATCCGGCCAATGTCGGCGCGCAGATCTGCAAGGCCTGCGCAATGAGTTTGCGCAGGCTCAATTGGCTTAAACCTTCGGTGGTCGGGTAGATCGGCGTCAGCGTCGCCGGCAGATTCGGCGGCAGCGCGGCACTATAAAAGGAATACTCCGGATGAACCATTTCGATGCCACTCGGACCGACGCGCGCCTCGCCGAAGCATTGCAGGCTGCGGCCGCGCTGCCATTGCGCCTGTTGCGTGCCGCTGAAATGGAAGAAGCGCAAATAAGCCGCGCCGGTGCCGTCGGCGATGCGACACACCAAACTGCGCCGCCCGCGATAGACGACATCGCTGAGTTCGACCACGCCGCGGATATTGGTCTCGAGCCCGGGACGCAGGGCACCGATCGGTGTGATACGTGTACGATCTTGGTAGCGTAGCGGCAAATGAAACAATAAATCCTGCACCGTGTGCAGTTTGAGCCGCGCGAGCTTTTCTGCAAGTTTGGGGCCGACGCCTTTGAGGTCAGCGATCGGTCGCGCGGCGCAATCCATCGGCGCGCGTTAGCGCGATAACACCATTACCGCATCCATCTCGACGCCGGCACCCTTCGGCAACGCGGCGACGCCGACCGCGGCGCGCGCCGGATAGGGTTGCGAAAAATATTGCCCCATGACTTCGTTCACTAACGGGAAATGTGCCAGGTCGGTAAGAAATACATTGAGCTTCGCCACATCGGCGAGATCACCGCCGGCGGCGCGCGCCACCGCGCGCAAATTTTCAAACACGCGCACGATCTGCGCGCGCATATCGCCTTGCACCATTTGCATCGTCTCCGGCACCAGCGGAATCTGACCGGACAGGTACACCGTATCGCCGAGCTTCACCGCTTGCGAATAAGTGCCGATCGCCTGCGGTGCGCCGGCGGTGCTGATGATTTCGCGTTTCATGCTGTGCTCCGTGTTGAAACTATTGTTCTAATCTTAACCGCGTTTGCGATTGATGCGCACTACCGCCTCTTGGGCGCGAATGCGACGAATGATTTGCGCCAGATGCACCCGATCGCGCACCTCGAGCACGAAATCCATTTGCGTGTCGTGCGCATCGCGCTCCGCGATCGACACGGTATCGATATTCGCGTCTAGTTCCGCGATTACTGCGGCGACGTTCGCCAACACGCCACGGCGGTTTTTGACCTCGACACGTAGCGCAACCGGAAAGATGCCCTGGATGTTCTGCTCCCATTGCACATCGATCCATTTTTCCGGGTGTTTGCGATAATCCGCGACATTGGGACAATCTTCGGTGTGCACTACGATACCGCGGCCCGCGGACAGGAATCCGAGAATCGGGTCGCCTGGAATCGGACGACAGCAGCGTGCATACGTAACCACTACACCTTCTGTGCCCCGAATGCCGAGTACCGTCGGCGTCTTCATCGCGTCGGCATTATCGGGCACCAGCTGCCGCGCGACCAATAATGGCGGGCGATTACCGAGGCCAATATCGACC
>CAZCAK010000402.1:0-1904 GCA_964496605.1 uncultured Acidiferrobacteraceae bacterium
GCTGGCCTCAAAAATAGCGCGCGCCACCACTTCCTTGCCGGTGCCGCTCTCGCCGGTAATGAGTACGTTGGATTTAAACGGTGCGACGCGTTCGATTTCTTCTAGCAGTTGTCGCGCCGCAGCGCTGCGTCCGACGATGTCGCGCTGCCCCTGGCTTTGCTTGACCGCGTCCTTTAGTTGTTGGTTTTCGCGCAGGATATCGCGCAGCTTGAGCGCATTGTGCACCGCGATTTCCAGTGCCTCGGGTTCAAATGGCTTGGTCAAGTAATCCGCCGCGCCCAAGTGAATGCTATTCACCGCGGATTTAATCGTGCCGTGTGCGGTAATGACGATGACCGGTACATCGGGGCGTTCCTTGCGGCAACGTGCCACGAACGCCTCGCCGCCCATGCCGGGCATGCGCAAATCGGAAAGAACCACATCGAGCGCCGGATCGCTGAGATGTGTCAGACCATCCTCGCCGGTAGACTCTTGCAGGACTTTATATCCAGCGTCGTCGAGGATCATGCGCATCAGCGCCTGCATATTCTGTTCGTCGTCTACGACCAATACGGTTCGTCTCATGCGGCTGCCACTAAGGTATCGATGGGGAAATGCATCGCGAAGCGCGCACCGCGCTTCAGCGGGGGTAGGGCCAATAAGGTGCCGCCGTTTGCGACCACGATAGTATGTGCAATCGAGAGGCCAAGACCGGTGCCCTGCACCTTGGTGGTGAAGAACGGCTCGAATAAGCGCGGCATGACCTGCGCATCGATGCCGGGGCCAGTATCTTCCAGTTCCAACCATAGGCGTTCACCGCGCACCCGCGAACTCAAATATAAAGTGCCGCCGCGCGTGCCCATGGCCTCGATCGCGTTAGTTAATAAATTGGTCCACGCCTGCTGCAATAGGGCGACATCGGCCTTGATGTGCCGATCGCCGTGCGCAAAATCGGTTTTGACTTCGACCGGCGGCTGTTGTGCCAAGGCCGTCGCTAACGCGCGTTGCAGCGGCTGGATCGGATCGATGCTCTCGAACACTGGCGGTCGATTGCGCGAGAATTGGAGGAAGTCTTGTACCAGATCGCTGACGCGCCGGCTTTCGGCGCGAATCATACGTAATAATTCGGCGCGCTTCTCCGGCGCCTGATCGTCTTTTTCCAATAGCGCCGATGCGGCGTTGATGACGCCGAGCGGATTGCGAATCTCGTGCGCCAGCGCCGCCGATAATTCACCGAGCGCGGCAAGTTTGTCCTTCTGGTAGGTCTGCTGTTGTTCGTCACGGGCCTCGCGCAGGCGTACCGCCATGGCGTTGAATGCCTTGGCCAAGTCGCCAAGTTCGTCCGCCGCGTTGATCGGTACCGTAGCGTCGAAGTTTTGGCTCGAAAGTTCGTAGACCGCGTTGCGCAGATGTTCGATTGGCCGTACGACGAAGCGTCCGATTAATAAGCCGGCGCCACCGCCAATTAGTACACCGAGTAAGGAGATCGCTAAGAATAGAACCAGACGATTAGTTAGTACCTCATCGAAGCCACGCCGCTCCAAGCCGCTGAACATAATGGCCTCGACGTGGCCCTGCGCATCCACCACCGGCGTGTACTGACCGCGGAAGCGATTATCCTCCGCGTGCACGTCGTAGTACGGCTTCTTGTCGTCTTGCAGACGCTTCAGCGCGGCGTGCGACAGGCTTAGCGACACTACCTTACCCGGCGAGGAGAAGATGTCGTAATAACGTTTGCCCTCGCGGTAGTACACGCGGGTTTTGAGACCAGTGAGTTGCGACAGTTCACCGATGAAGTTCTGGTCCAGCAAGCTGCCGAGTACTAGAAAATATTTCGGGTCGCCTTTGCGAGGCAATGGTGTGATACCGACCGCGGCGAGTACCGTCTTACGCTGATCGGTGACTTTGAATACTGCCTGTGTTTG
>CAZCAK010000403.1:0-1893 GCA_964496605.1 uncultured Acidiferrobacteraceae bacterium
GCGTCTGCCGGCGGCGCGCGTCGCGGAAACGTCTCGGCGCCCGGCCGCCCCGTCGCGGAGTCCCTCGGGCGCTACTGGGAAGAAGGATCTCCTGCGTTGCGCCGTCGCCTTGTTGATCCAACAACCGGATCTTGTAAGGTTTATGCCTGAGGCCGACGTATTGCTGGGGTTGCCATTACGCGGGAGCGATTTTCTATTTGATCTTACAGCCCTAATTAAAAGCGATCTCAGCATGAATACCGCAGCGATTCTCGAGCACTATAGAGACGGTAAGTATTCGCACACATTGGCGCAATTAGCGATCTGGGACTATCCTCAGGTCATTACCGATCCCGCGAAGGAATTTCAGGATTTGGTCCAGCGTCTATTGAAACTCGCCATCAACCACGCCATAGAGCAGTTATCGAACAAACGGCATGTTCAGGGTCTAACCCACTCCGAAGATGTGCAGTTTCGCCACCTGTTAGCCGAACAAAAGCGGCTAATGACGTCCGCCCAAGGTTAGCCTTGGGCGGACCCGATGCTTGATATATAATTCGCGGTTTTACCGACTTCGACCTCACGGGCCTATTCGAGATGGATCAAGAGACGCAACGCAGCCAACTCAAGAAACTCATTATTCAAGGAAAAGAGCAGGGCTTCCTGACCTACCGGGATATTAACGACCATCTCCCGGAAGATGTGCATGACGCCGATCAGATCGAGGCCGTCATTAATATGATCAACGATATGGGTATCGAGGTGTACGACCAGCCACCCGATCCCGATACCTTATTGTTGAAAACCGAGACCGCCACGCCCGACGACGAAGAAGTCGTGGAAGAAGCGGAGCAGGTCTTGGCATCCGCCGTTGAAGGCGAGTTCGGCCGCACGACAGATCCGGTGCGCATGTACATGCGCGAAATGGGCACGGTCGAATTGCTGACGCGCGAGGGTGAAATCGATCTCGCCAAGCGTATCGAGGATGGTATCCGTCAGAGCACCGAGGCAATCGCGACCTGCCCGGCGACAATTGCCGAGGTCTTACGCATGATGGATTTGGTTGAGGCGGAGCAGATGCGCCTGACCGAGCTCGTGGTTGATTTCGTTGACCCGAATGCGCCCGAGGCACCGTTACCGGAGTTCGGTGTGAACGCCGAAGGCGCCAATAACAACGAAGAGGACGAGAGCGAAGAGGGCGGCGACGGCATGAGCGCGGAAGACGAGCTCGGCCCCGATCGCGAAGAAGCCTTAAAGCGCTTTGCGCGTGTGCGCAAATTGTATCAGGCGATGCAGAAGGCGATGGAGAAGAAGGGCTTCGGTACGCCGGAGCTTGCGAAGGCGCAGGCTAAGCTCGCAGCCGAGTTCATGGAAATTAAATTCGTTTCCAAGCAGATCAATCGCCTGGTCGAGCACGTCAAGACCTTGGTCGATCAGGCGCGCGAACAAGAACGCGTCGTGATGGAAATCTGCGTGAATAAGGCGCGGATGCCACGCAAATCGTTTCTCAAGAGCTTTCCGGGTAATGAAACCAATGTACGCTGGGTCAAGAAGATCGCGAAATCAGCTGAGGTATCCGGCGATGTCGTCGAAACGCATATCGACGCGATTCTGAGCGCCCAGAATAAGCTCGCGCAAATCGAGGCGCGTGCCGGTTTGCCGATTGGCGAATTGAAAGAAGTGAATCGCCGTATGTCGATCGGCGAGGCGAAGGCGCGGCGCGCGAAGAAGGAAATGGTCGAAGCCAACCTGCGTTTGGTGATCTCTATTGCCAAGAAGTACACCAATCGTGGCCTGCAATTTCTGGATTTGATTCAGGAAGGCAATATCGGCTTGATGAAGGCAGTCGATAAATTCGAATATCGTCGTGGATATAAATTTTCGACTTACGCGACATGGTGGATTCGTCAGGCC
>CAZCAK010000404.1:0-1888 GCA_964496605.1 uncultured Acidiferrobacteraceae bacterium
ACCGCCATCCCTACGCGTTGGCCCATACCCAGGGCGCGTTCGGACAGGGGTTTGCCCTTGATCGCCTCGACGACGTAAAACAATAAATGACCGCCGTCGAGCACCGGTATCGGTAATAAATTCAATACGCCCAGACTGATACTCACGATCGCCAAAAATAACACGAAGCGGTCCAAGCCGATCTGCACCGAATAGCCGGCATATTGCGCGATGGTAATCGGGCCGCTGATATTCTCGGTCGAGACCTCGAGCACCAGCATTTTGTACAACATCTTGAGCGTCAATATCGACATTGACCAGGTATTTTCCGTCGCCCGCGCCAGCGCCGCGAGCGGGCCGGCTTGTACCAGGACGCGATACTCGCGCGGAATGCGCGGCGGTTCGACACCGGCGTCGATCTTGCCGATGGTCTTGTCCTTGGCCGTCACTACGCGCGGCGTAATCGTCAGCGGCACCTGTGCGCCGGCGCGATCGACCATAAACGCGAGCGCTTTACCCGGGCGATCCATGATGCGATTCACCACCTCCTGCCAGGTCTGCACCGTTTCGCCGTCCATGGAGAGCACTCGATCGCCGACCTTAAGACCGGCGTTCGCTGCCGGGCCCCCGGCCTGCACCGAACCGATGAGGGGTTTTACTTCCGGCACGTAACCGTACAAGCCAATGGTTTTTTCCAATAGGCCGGCATCGACTTCGCGCGCCGGCACCTGTGACATATCGAGCACGCGCGTCTCAGTGGCGCCACTCGGCGTTCGTACTTCGATATTCAGCGTGCCGCGGTCGAGCGCGCGACGATAAATATAGAGCCGATATTGATCCCAGCTTTCGACTGGACGGCCATCGATACGCAGCCATTCGTCACCGGCTTGGAAGCCCGCCTTGGCAGCCATGGACTGCTCTACCACTTTACCCACGACCGGCTTAATGCCTTCGATACCATGCATGTAAACCGCGGCGTAAGCCAAGATCGCGAAAATAAAATTGAAGCCGGGGCCGGCAAGCACAATGACGGCACGTTTCCACAGCGGCTGGCGATTGAAGGCGCGCGCGCGTTCCTCCGGCTTCACCTCGCCCTCGGTCTCATCCAACATCTTGACGTAACCGCCGAACGGTAAGGGGCCCAATACATATTCAGTACCGTCGGGCCCGGCGGTACGACGTAATAAAGGGCGGCCAAAACCGACCGAGAACCGCAGCACCTTTACGCCAAGGGCGCGCGCCGCACTGTAGTGACCGAGCTCATGCACGACGACCAAAACCGCGATCGCCAGCACAAAACCAATTACGCTATAAAACACATCGAGCGCCATGTAAAACTCCAAACGAATTCATTAGGGACACTTACAGCATAGTGCGCGAATCGGCGGCGATGTAATTTTCCGCCGCGGTACGCGCCGCGGCGTCATGCGCCAGAATCGACTCCAGCTGTAAATCCGCGGTCGGCGTAATGGCACCGAGGCAATGTTCGATCGTGCGTGCAATCGCAGTGAAGGCAATGCGCCCATCCAGAAACGCTTGCACCGCGACTTCATTCGCGGCGTTCAAAATTGCCGGCGCAGTGCCGCCAACGCGCGCCGCGGTGTACGCCAAGCGCAAACATGGAAACCGCGTTTGATCCGGCCGCGCAAAGTCGAGTCGCCCGATTTCAACCAGATCGAGACTTTTGACGCCGGACCCGATGCGCTCCGGCCAAGCGAGCGCATGCGCAATCGGCGTACGCATGTCGGGGTTACCGAGCTGTGCCAATACTGAGCCGTCGACATATTCCACCAGCGAATGAATCACGCTTTGCGGATGAATCACGACTTCAACCTGATCCGGCGTCGCATCGAACAGGCGGCAGGCCCCGATCACCTCCACACCCTTATTCATGAGCGTGGCCGAATCC
>CAZCAK010000405.1:0-1887 GCA_964496605.1 uncultured Acidiferrobacteraceae bacterium
AATCGATCTGGCACAATGCGAAGGCCAAGGACTGGACGAGCTGACACGGCGTGCGGCCGAGCTCGCACCGTTCGTGGAATTCATTGACGATGCGGTACGCGGCGAGCGCGCCGAATGGCATGGCGAGGTCAGTCTCACCAGCAATGCCGGACGGCGTTTGCTCAGTATCCGGGGCACGCTATTGCCCGGCATCGACATCCGCCGTGGCGGTTGTGTCGTGGTATTCGACGACATCACGCAAATTGTGCAGGCGCAGCGCGATGCTGCGTGGAGCGAGGTCGCGCGCCGCCTGGCGCACGAAATCAAAAACCCGCTGACCCCGATCCAACTTTCAGCGGAGCGTATTCGGCGCAAATGCATGGAAGAGTTACCGCCACCGGGCCGCGAGACACTGGATCGCGGTACGCGTACCATCATCCAACAGGTCGAGGCGATGAAGGCGATGGTCAACGACTTCGCCGACTATGCGCGACCGCTGCAGGCGCAGCTGGAACCGGTTGATCTAAATGCCCTGGTGCGCGACGTCATGGAACTCTATCGCGGCAAATACGAAGGCGTGCAGGTGCGGCTCGATCTCGAACAAGGATTCCCACCGATCGTGGCCGAACCGCGGCGTTTGCGCCAGGTGATCCACAACTTATTACTGAACGCCACCGACGCCTTGGTCGGCGCCGCGCGACCGGAGCTGGCGGTACGCACCCGCTATGTGACCGATGCGCAACCGGTGAGCGTAGAATTGGAGGTGCGCGACAGCGGCTGCGGTTTTCCGCCGGCATTGCTGAGCCGCGTGTTCGAGCCATACGTTACCAGCAAAGAAAAGGGTACCGGCCTGGGATTAGCGATCGTCAAAAAGATTATTGAGGAACACGGCGGCAGCATTCGCGCGGAGAATCTCTCCGGCGGCGGTGCCGCGGTCACGATTCGCCTACCGGCGCGGCCTACACCGGAATCGCAACGCGAAACGCGGGAGCGCGCATGAGCACAGCATCCATACTCGTTGTCGACGATGAACCTGAGATACGCGGCATCTTGCAGGAGATTCTGCAGGACGAAGACTACGCCGTGACCACTGCCGACAGCGCGGCACGGGCGCGCGAAATGTATCGCAAGGTGCGCCCGGATTTGGTGTTGCTCGACATTTGGATGCCGGATTTGGACGGCATTAGCTTATTAAAAGAATGGATGCAGGGTGGCCATCGCGCAGCGGTGGTCATGATGTCCGGACACGGTAACGTCGAAACCGCGGTCGAGGCGGTACAACTCGGCGCGCAGGATTTTATCGAAAAGCCACTGTCGACCGGACGTCTGCTATCGACCGTCGCGCGAGTCTTGGAACAGTCCGCGGTCGATGGTCGGGCCGAGCACACGCGCGGTGCGGCCGCAACCTTGGTGGGCAAAAACCCGTTGATCGAGGCGCTGCGGCAACAGATCGATCGCGCGGCACAACACGATGCGCCGGTATTGTTCGCCGGTGAGTACGGCAGCGGTAAAGGTGTCGCCGCCCGTTACCTGCACCAACGCAGCCGCCAACGCGACCAAGTTTTGCGCGAATTCAATCTCGCGGCGATGCCGCCGGAGGAAATTGCGGCGCAATTATTCGAAGATGAAAGCGTATTAGCGAGTAACGGCGTGGTGCTACTAAAAGAGATCGACGAGCTCGATCTCGGCTTACAGGCGCGCTTATTACAAGCCATGAGCGACAACCCCGGCTTGCGCGTGCTCGCTACCACCGGCCAAGATCTGCGCGAGCGTGTCACCGAGGGAAGTTTCCGCGAAGATTTGTTTTACCGTCTCAGCGTGTTATTCCTGAAATTACCCGCGCTACGCGAACACCGCGACGATGTGCCGGAACTCATTCGCTTCTTCGTCGACCGCCTAGTGGAAGAG
>CAZCAK010000406.1:0-1885 GCA_964496605.1 uncultured Acidiferrobacteraceae bacterium
GATTGGTGGTATATGAGACCGCATTCGATTCATGATAAACGTATCCCGGCGGCGCCCTCCGCGCAGCAATTGGCGCGCGCCGGTCTGCGGGCGTTTTTTAATATTGCCGCGGCCTGGGGCCTCAGCAGTACCGAGGAACAGATTCTTCTGGGTAGCCCTGCGAGGTCGTCTTATTACAAATGGAAAAGCGATCCAGGGGCGGCGAATCTCAGTGCCGATACGCTCGAGCGCCTGAGCTATATCGTCGGTATCTACAAGGCGCTGCATATTTTGCTGCCAAACGCGACCGCGGCCAATGCCTGGATTCGCAAACCGAATAGTGCGCCCTTATTTAATGGACATAGCGCTCTGGATCGCATGCTATCGGGACGTATCATCGATCTAGCAGACGTGCGCCGGTTCCTGGATGCCGAGCGCGGTTAATGCCGCAACCGTTGGCACGGAAGCCGCGCGCGGTGACGCTCGATTGGCGCCGGCAATACCGTATTGTCGCCTCTAAGTTTCGCCCGATCGATGTCTTCGAACAGCTGGTACCCGTGGAAGATCGTGCCGCCCTCGAGGCGTTGGACGGTCTGACCAATATGCGGCTGCGGAACGAGGCGGGTGAGCTGCGACTGGTTGCGCCGGACGACCGCGTATATGGCCTCGGTGCCAGCGTGGTGATGGCGGCGTTTACGCATATCGGGCGACCGAGTCGGTTTAGCGACGGTAGTTACGGTGTGTATTATGCCGCGCGCGATCTCGAAACGGCGATTCGGGAGACGGTCTATCACCGCGAACGTTTTATGCGCTATACCCAAGAGCCAGGCGGCGAGCTCGATATGCGAACCTACGTCGGCCAGATTAAAAAACCCATGCTTGATATCCGCGGGCGCGCCTATCGCGATCTACATGCACCGGACGATTATCGGCCTTCACAGCAGTTCGCCAAGCCCTATCGTATAGCGGGCGCCTGGGGGTTTGTTTATCGCAGCGTGCGTCATGCCGGTGGTCAATGTATTGCGGCGTTACGGCCACCGGCGGTATCGATTCCAAAACAAGGCATCCACCTGACTTATATCTGGGACGGTGAACGTATCGTCGATTGGTATCAAAAGACCTCGATTAAGTCGTAGTGACTGGCTCCAATAGGCTGCGCGGCACAACGACGGGCGACCGGAAAGGACACGAGAAATATTCTGTAACTCATTATTTATAAGTTGCTAAGGCGTCTGTTTCTCGCCATCGCTGCATTAACTTACATTCGTATAATGTATATTATGTAAAGTTAATCGCGTAGCGTCTCAGCGGCGCACGAACCGCTAACAATGACATCGCCACGGGGCGTCTATTCTCCTTCGCACGTCGGCTCGCCGACGCTATAGTGCCGGACACAAAGTTCTTTGGGGAAATTGCTTGGTCCCATTTGTAGCGCTGCCGGCGCTGTTTGCGCTCGTTTGCAAAATTGCATTACTTGCGTATGCCCGGCGGTCACCGGCAAAAACCCAAGCGACCAAGGTCTTCGTCATGCTCTTGGTGACCTTGGCATTACTTAATGCAACCGAGGTGCTCGGGTTTATCCATGCGGCCGTTCAGGGCTTACGGGCGGTGCGTCCCTATGGCTTTACCTATATCGCATTATCGATTGTGATTTTCGCGATGATGCTGCACGTATCGTTGCTCGTCGGGCTCAACATCGGCTCATCCGCGTATTACCGGTATTGGATTTTTGGTGTTTATACACTGGCGGCGGTATTCCTGGCGCTTTTGTTCTTCACGGATCAGTTAATAGTTGACTTCCAGCCAGTTAGAAAGACCGTGCTGCGTGTGCCTGGCCCGTGGTTTCCGCTGCTTGAGATTTACATAGTGCTTTATCTATTGATCGTTGTCCTAAGCCTGGTCTACG
>CAZCAK010000407.1:0-1881 GCA_964496605.1 uncultured Acidiferrobacteraceae bacterium
TGTTGGAGCCAGGCAATTCCATCGCCTCGACGCTGGCAAATGAATTCACGGAAGCCGTCGGGCATATGCACACGTCGTCATTGATGGCGCTGGGCCTCGTGCTGTTTATGATCACATTCATCGTGTTGGTGATCGCGAAACTCTTACTGCTGCGCTTGGAGCGGAAGGACGGTCGGCGATGAGCGCGCGCGAATCCACGACCGGATTCGATTGGCGTTATTTCCGCCGTCGCGGCACCAATGTGATTAATCTCGGCGCATCGATTGTGGCCACCGCGTTCGGCTTGTTTTGGCTGGTATGGATTTTATGGGCGACGTTAAGTCATGGCGTCGCGGCGCTCGACTGGTCGCTATTCACGCAAAATACACCGGCCCCAGGCAATAGCGGCGGCTTGGCAAACGCCATTGTCGGTAGTTTGATTATGGTGGGTCTTGCCACCTTAATCGGCACGCCACTCGGAATACTGGCCGGTACCTATCTCGCCGAATTCGGTCGCAAGCGCCCCTTGGCGGCGATCATTCGCTTCATCAACGATATTTTGCTGAGCGCACCTTCAATCGTGATCGGGCTATTTGTGTACGAGGTCGTGGTTGTGCCGCGCGGCCACTTCTCGGGATTAGCCGGCGCCATCGCGCTCGCGATTATTTTGTTGCCGGTGGTGATTCGCACGACCGAAGAAATGTTGCGTTTGGTACCGGGAAGTTTGCGCGAGGCCGCACTCGCGCTGGGCGCGCCGCGTTGGAAGGTGATTACCTTGATTGCCTACCGCGCCGCCTTGAGCGGCGTCTTGACCGGCATTCTGTTGGCGGTGGCGCGTATCGCCGGCGAAACTGCGCCGCTGCTATTTACCGCGCTCAATAATCAGTTTTGGAGCACCGATCTCAATGCGCCGATGGCAAACCTGCCCACGGTGATTTTCCAATTTGCCATGAGTCCGTACGATGAATGGCATGCGCTGGCGTGGGTCGGCGCCTTATTAGTCACCGGCGGCGTGTTGGTGCTGAGCATTGTCGCGCGCGCCATTTTGAGCAAGGCCAGGATCGAGACGTGAACGAGCAAGCTAGCGACAATACGATCCGTACCAAATTGCAAGTCCGCGATTTGCATTTTTACTACGGTAAATACAGTGCCCTGCGCAATATCAATCTCGATATCGCACAGAATATGGTCACGGCGTTTATCGGCCCCTCGGGTTGCGGTAAATCGACGCTACTGCGTACTTTCAATCGTATGTACGAGCTATATCCGGATCAGCGCGCCACCGGCGAAATTCTCTTGGACGGCCACAATATCCTGGGCCCCGGCGAAGACCTGTATCGCCTGCGTGCCCGCGTCGGCATGGTGTTCCAAAAACCGACACCGTTCCCGATGTCGATTTACGAGAATATCGCCTTTGGCATCCGGCTGTACGAGCGCCTGTCGAAGTCGCAAATGGACGATCGCGTGGAGGCGGCCTTGCGCCAAGCGGCGCTGTGGGACGAGGTGCATCAGAAGTTGCGTCAAGACGGCACCAGCCTGTCCGGCGGCCAGCAGCAGCGCCTTTGTATTGCGCGTGCGGTCGCGATCAAACCCGAGGTATTGCTGCTCGACGAGCCGGCCTCCGCCCTTGATCCGATCTCCACCTTGAAGATCGAAGAGTTAATCTACGAGCTCAAGCAAAACTATACGATTGTGATCGTGACCCACAATATGCAACAGGCTGCACGCGTTTCGGACTATACTGCCTTTATGTATCTCGGCGATGTCGTGGAGTTCGGCGACACCAACACCGTCTTTACTAATCCGAGCAAGAAGCAAACCGAAGATTATATTACCGGCCGTTACGGCTGAGGCAGGCAAAATGGAAACGCTGCACGCACACATCTCGCGCAAATATAATTC
>CAZCAK010000408.1:0-1879 GCA_964496605.1 uncultured Acidiferrobacteraceae bacterium
CCTCGACGTTAAGTACTACGAGACGCTTTAGCTTCAGCTCTAGCTCGAGCGTGTGAATCGATACGATGCCAAGCCCGAGACCGGCCTGCACGCCTTGCTTGATGGCCTCGTTACTGCTCATCTCCATGCCGCTCGATATGTGCACGCCGCGCTGTTCGAAAAAACGTTCCATCGCGATACGCGTGCCGGAGCCTTGCTCGCGCAACAAGAATGTTTCGTTCTGTAGCCGCGCCAACGGCACGCGTTTACGATCAGCGAGTTCGTGGCTAGGCGGTGCGATCACAACCAAGGGATTTTCCATAAACGGATCCGCGGTCAATTCCATTTCGAGTGGCGGTTGTCCCATGACCGCGAGATCGATCAGATTGTTCGTGAGCTGATGTAATAAGGTCTCGCGGTTGGTGACATTGAGGCTGACCGTTACGCGTGGGTAGCGCCGGCAAAACGTGCCGAGCAGGGTCGGAATGAAGTAATTGGCGGTAGAGGCGACGGCGATTTTGAGTTTGCCATGGCTCAGGCCCTTGATATTCGAAATAACGGTCTCGAGCTCTTCCAGCTGATGGGCCACGACGCGGCTGTATTGGTGCACCTCTTGGCCGGCATCGGTCAGGAAAATTTTCTTCCCGAGCTGCTCGAATAGCGGCACCCCGATCTGTTCCTCTAACTGTTTCACCTGCATTGACACCGCCGGTTGGCTTAAAAACAGCTCTTCGGCCGCGCGGGTATAACTTAAGTGGCGCGCAACGGCCTCAAAAACCTTCAACTGGCGCAGCGTAATGTGCATAAGGCATAGCTTATCATATCGATCATTAAAATTGACTGTCGTTTATGCTCTAAAGTCCGTAAGGTGCGCCTCCAACGGGTAGCCAACGCCTCGCGATGGCCGGCCCGCCGCTCATCAACCCCCGATTTCACCGATTTCTCGGCGAATCATTAGAGAGAGAAGCTATGGCTAAAAGCGAAACGATGAAGGAAGGAAAGGAACGCTATAAATCTGGCGTTATTCCCTACAAGAAAATGGGCTATTGGGAACCCGACTATAAGCCCAAAGACACTGACGTTATTGCGCTGTTCCGTATCACCCCGCAACCGGGCGTGGATCCAGAAGAAGCCGCCGCGGCTGTTGCCGGCGAATCGTCGACCGCGACCTGGACGGTGGTATGGACTGACCGCCTGACCGCCTGCGAGCTGTACCGCGCCAAGGCTTATCGCGTAGACGCCGTGCCGAACACCGGCGAGGGCACCAAGAACGAAGCCCAGTATTTTGCCTACATCGCTTATGACCTCGACTTGTTCGAGCCAGGCTCCATCCCCAACCTGACCGCGTCCATCATCGGCAACGTGTTTGGCTTCAAAGCGGTGAAGGCGCTGCGTCTCGAAGACATGCGCATCCCGGTTGCTTACTTGAAGACCTTCCAGGGCCCGGCCACCGGTATCGTGGTTGAGCGCGAGCGTATGGACAAGTTTGGTCGTCCGCTGCTCGGTGCGACCACCAAGCCCAAGCTCGGTCTCTCCGGCCGCAACTACGGCCGCGTGGTGTACGAAGCGCTGAAGGGTGGTCTCGATTTCGTGAAGGACGACGAGAACATCAACAGCCAGCCGTTCATGCACTGGCGCGATCGCTTCCTGTATTGCATGGAAGCTGTCAACAAGGCGTCGGCTGCAACCGGTGAAGTGAAGGGCCATTACCTCAACATCACCGCCGCGACCATGGACGAGATGATCGAGCGCGCCGAGTTCGCAAAGAGCTTGGGCTCCATCATCGTCATGATCGACCTCGTCATCGGCTACACCGCCATCCAGACAATGGCCAAGTGGGCGCGTAAGAACGACATGATCTTGCACTTGCACCGCGCTGGTAACTCCACCTACTCGCGTC
>CAZCAK010000409.1:0-1870 GCA_964496605.1 uncultured Acidiferrobacteraceae bacterium
GCTCTCCGCAAGCGGTACAAATTCCGCCGGCGGTATCAGCCCGCGTGCCGGATGCTGCCAGCGCACCAATGCCTCAACGCCGGCAAGGCGACCGCTGACTAAATCCAGCTTTGGCTGATAATGCAATACCAATTGTTCCAAACGAATGGCGTCGTGCAATTCGGTGATCATATTCAACCGTGCGGCATTGCTCGTGTCCTGATCGGACTGATAAACCGCAAACCCGGCACCGCCATGTTTTGCCTGATACATTGCGATATCGGCGCGCCGCAGCAAGGTCTCGACGTCGTTGCCATCGATCGGATAAAACGCGGCGCCGAAGCTCGCCTCGAGATGCAGGCGGTGACTGCCGACGTCGATCGGTGCCTCGACTGCGGTACGCAGGCGCTCGATAATCGTACCGATATTATTGTGACTCGCGTCGGACAATAGCAGCACGAATTCGTCGCCACCGACGCGCGATAAGGTGTCGCTACTGCGCATAAGCTCGCGAATGCGATCGGCCAAGCGGCGCAATACGAGATCTCCGGTCGAATGACCGAGCGTATCGTTGATTTCCTTGAAGCGGTCCAAATCAATAATCATGACCGCGAACTGCTCGTGATTGCGCATCGCACGGCGTAGTAACTGATTCAATCGGTCCAGCAGCAAGGCACGATTCGGCAAATCCGTAAGCGGATCATGCATCGCCTGATGTTGGATGAGTTCCTGAAAGTGACGCCGCTCGGTCACATCGGTAAGCGAACCGGCCATACGAATCGGCGTACCGACGGCGTTGCGAATCGCACGGCCACGCATATGTACCCAGATGTAGCGTCCGGACTGCGTGCAGAGACGATGTTCCGAGCTGAAAAATTCACCGTGGCCGCCGAGATACTGATCCAAGGCGTGCAACACATTGCGGTAGTCCTCGCGATGAATGCGCTCCTTCCAAAAGCTCAAGGTGGTCGCCTCCGACATGGCCTCATCGCAACCCAATAAGTGCATGAACGCCGGCGAGAAAAATGCGCGGTCGTCGGCAATATTCCAATCCCAAATTCCGTCGTTAGCGCCGCTGACCGCGAGCGCGAAGCGCTCTTCGCTCTTCGTTAGCCGCACGACTTGCTTTTGTACTTCCGACGCCATGGCATCGAACGCGCGCCCCAGCTCGCCGATCTCGTCGTTGCCGCTAATGGCGGCGCGCACGGCAAACTCGCCTTGTGCAATACGCAAGGCGGCGGCGCGCAATTGTTCCAGGCGACGTGTCAGCACATGAATCATGAGAATAGTGACCAATGCAAGCACCGCGAGACCGACCGCGGCAATCGCAAGTCCGCCGACCAAGGCGTCGCGGCTTGCGCGCGATAGAGACGTCGCCTGAAATTGAACCGCGACTGAACCGAGCGTACCGCTTTCGTTTTGAATCGCCTCGCGGCGCCAATAAGCTTCGGCGTCGTTATTCAACGGTGGCAGCGGTTTGCCGATGTCAGTGATATTGGCGCTGGCGACGATGCGGCCGTCGCTGCGCGCGACCATCACCTGTGCCTCCTCCATGACATTGGCGAAATTAAAAATGTAATTCTGCAGATCGGTAAAGTCGTCGGTGAGTAAGGCGATGCGCGCCTGTTCACGTAATGGAACGATTACCGTTTCTTCAAACGCCGCCTGCTTTGCCCGCGCTGCATTCAAGGATGCGTTCGTGGTTTGCCACAAGACAAACGCCACCATGATCGTCTCGAGGGCGATCAAGGTGGCCACAATGCGATATTTCAGCGATACATAGCGTGTCATCTCTGTCGTTCGCTGCGCGCGTAGGCGCGGACCTTGGCGTAGTCGGCATCGGTAGTCGGCTCAAACGGCGTGAGCGCATTTTCCGTTACGAGTTTTATAC
>CAZCAK010000410.1:0-1863 GCA_964496605.1 uncultured Acidiferrobacteraceae bacterium
GACGGCGGCAGCTTGCGCATTACCTAACAGCGCGCTCACTTCCGCGACGACCGCCTTTTTCTCTTCAAGATTGAGACTCACTAAGTCACCTCCAATGCGGCGACCCGTTAACAGATGAAGCATTCTGCTCGGGCACCGTCTGCGCAGGCGGATTGCTCCATTAAGTCATGCACTGACAGGCCATGACGCCGGCGGTCTTTGACCTCTGCCGAGACCATCTCGGCAGCCCAAAGTCGTTACTACTGCTATTGCACCAGTGTGGAGGCATCGACTCGGATGCCTGGACCCATGGTGGTCGAAATCGTGACCTTCTTAATGAACTGACCCTTCGCCGTCGCCGGCTTGGCCTTACCGAGAGCCACCATCAGCGCCATAAAATTTTCCTGCAACGCGTCCGGTGCAAACGAGGCCTTGCCGATCGAGCAATGAATGATGCCGGCTTTGTCGGTGCGATATTGCACCTGACCCGCTTTGGCATTTTCCACCGCCTTCGCGGCATTGGGTGTCACCGTACCCACTTTCGGGTTCGGCATGAGACCGCGCGGGCCGAGCACTTGGCCGAGCTGACCGACGATCTTCATCATATCGGGTGTCGCAATCACGACGTCGAAATCGATATTGCCGCCTTTGATCCGATCCGCCAGATCCTGCGCACCGACGATATCGGCGCCGGCCTTCTTCGCGGCATTCGCGGCCTCGCCTTCGGCAAACACGGCGACGCGTACGGTTTTACCGGTACCGCGCGGCATCACAGCGGAACCACGCACGTTCTGCTCCGACTTCTTGGCATCGACGCCGAGATTCACCGCCACATCGACCGATTCGTCGAACTTGGCGGTGGCGATTTGCTTCACCATCTTGAATGCGTCTTCGATCGAGTACAGACGACTGCGATCGACTTTACCGGTGAGCGCTTGTTGACGCTTGGTTAATTTAATTTCTGTCGTTGCCATCTCACACCCCCTCGGTCTCAATGCCCATACTGCGCGCGCTGCCGGCAATGATTTTTACCGCGGCGTCCAAATCGTGCGAATTGAGATCGGGCTGTTTGATCTTGGCGATGTCTTCGAGTTGCTTGCGCGTGACCTTGCCCACCTTATGGGTATGCGGCGTCTTGCTGCCGCTGGTGATGCCGGCGGCCTTCTTCAACAAGATCGTCGCCGGCGGCGTCTTCTTGATGAAGGTGAAGCTCTTATCGCTATACACGGTGATAATCACCGGAACCGGCGTGCCCTGTTCCATATCTTTGGTTTCTGCGTTGAACTTCTTGCAGAACTCCATGATGTTAAGACCGCGCTGACCGAGCGCGGGGCCTACCGGCGGGCTGGGATTGGCCTGACCGGCCGCGACCTGCAACTTAATATAGGCGTCGATTTTCTTTGCCATGTCTCACTCCAATGGGTGCAAACGCACCAAACGGTGCTCCCCGGTTAATAAAAACTTTACGACTTCTCAACCTGACTGAAATCTAATTCCACCGGCGTCATACGTCCGAAGATAGAAACCGAGACGCGCAATTTGCTCTTTTCGAAATTGACGTCTTCGACCGTGCCGTTGAAATCGAGGAACGGCCCGTCGATCACGCGCACCTGCTCGCCGGCGGAGAACGAGAATTTCGGTTTCGGCTTTTCCACACCCTCTTGCACCTGCTGCAAGATCGCCTGCGCCTCTTTATCCGAAATCGGCGTCGGTTTGGTACCGGAACCGCCGATAAAACCGCTGACCTTCGGCACGCCCTTAACTAAGTGCCAAGTTTCTTCGTTCATCTCCATGCGTACCAACACATAGCCGGGAAAGAACTTGCGCTCACTGGTGCGCTTCTGGCCGCTTTTCATTTCGACCACTTCCTCGGTCGGCACCATG
>CAZCAK010000411.1:0-1856 GCA_964496605.1 uncultured Acidiferrobacteraceae bacterium
GGTATTGCTATTAGTCGACGCCGTCGACGGTCCCATGCCGCAGACCCGGTTCGTAACGCGAAAGGCGTTTGCCTTGGGCCTAAAGCCCATCGTGGTGATTAATAAGATCGACCGCGATGGTGCGCGACCGCATTGGGTTTTGGACCAGACCTTCGAATTGTTCGACAAGCTCGGCGCAACCGAAGAGCAATTGGATTTCCCGGTGGTATACGCCTCGGCGCTGCAAGGCTATGCCGGGCTCGAAGCCGATCAGCTCGCGACTGATATGACGCCGTTGTTCGAAACCATTATCAGCAAAGTGCCCGCACCCGATGTCGATCCCGACGGTCCGTTGCAGATGCAGATCTCGAGTTTGGATTACTCGAGCTATGTCGGGGCGATCGCGATCGGCCGGATTAAACGCGGCCGCGTAAAACCTAACCAAAACGTCGTGGTGGTCGATCGCGACGGTAAGCGCCGCAACGGCAAGCTACTGCAAGTGTTAGGCTTCTTGGGTCTGGAGCGCACCGAGGTGCCAGAGGCTACCGCCGGCGATATCGTCGCCATCACCGGCATCGAGGCACCGAAAATTTCCGACACCTTATGCGATCCGAATAACATCGAGGCGCTGCCGCCGCTAACGGTCGATGAGCCGACCGTAACCATGACGTTCGAGGTGAACAACTCGCCGTTCGCCGGCCAAGACGGTAAATATGTCACCAGCCGTCAGATTCGTGAACGCCTGGAGCGCGAGCTGATTCATAACGTCGCCCTGCGTGTAGAAGATACCGGCGATCCGGACAAATTTCGCGTATCCGGTCGCGGTGAATTGCATCTGTCAGTGCTGATCGAAAATATGCGCCGCGAGGGATATGAGCTCGGCGTGTCGCGGCCGCAGGTCATCACGAAGCAAGTGGGCGAAGAGTTACACGAGCCGTACGAAACCGTGACGCTCGATGTCGAGTCGCAGCATCAAGGCGCGGTCATGGAGAAGCTTGGCTTGCGCAAAGGCGACTTGCTAAATATGGAAGCCGATGGCAAGGGACGAGTACGATTGGAATACATGATTCCGGCGCGCGGCCTCATCGGATTCCGTACCGAATTTCTCACCATCACTTCTGGTACCGGCTTATTGTACTCGGCGTTTGATCACTACGGCCCGGCGAAAAAGGGCACCATCGGCAATCGCATCAACGGCGTATTAATAGCCAACGGCGCCGGTAAGAGCGTCGCCTATGCCTTATTTAATTTGCAAGAACGCGGTCGCATGTTCATCGGCCCCGGTGAAGATTTGTACGAAGGCATGATCATCGGCATTCATTCGCGCGATAACGATTTGGTGGTCAATCCCCTGAAAGGTAAACAGTTAACCAACGTTCGCGCGTCTGGCTCGGACGAGAACGTCATACTGACACCGCCGATTCAAATGACGCTGGAACGCGCCTTAGAATTTATCGACGATGACGAATTAGTCGAGGTCACGCCGCATCATATTCGCTTGCGCAAGCGGTATCTTAAGGAAAGCGATCGTAAGCGTGCCGAGCGTGCGCTCGGTTAAGTAAAGCGGCACAGTCGCCGCTAGGTTTCAGCCGCGCGGCGGAATGCCGCGCAGTCGAAATTAATGCCACAATGAACGCCTTGTTCCTACTGGTACTAAAACAATGGCGTTCGGCAATTGGAGTGCGGCGACCAAGCGTTACGTGCGCCGCGGGCTGATCCTCGCATTCATCATTGTCGGCGTCGCCTTTATTATCTGGCGACTGACACGCCCCCATCCCATCCCAGTCGTGCTCGCGACCATTGAACGCGGTCGCGTTGAAGCCACGATTGCCAATGCGCGCGCCGGTGCAGCAAAGGCCCGTCGTCGCGCGCGTCTG
>CAZCAK010000412.1:0-1838 GCA_964496605.1 uncultured Acidiferrobacteraceae bacterium
CGGTCGGTAATACCACCAAGGCCGTGACCAAGGGCTATGCGATCGGTTCTGCCGGTCTCGCCGCCCTGGTGTTGTTCGCCGACTACAGTCATGAATTGACCGCGCATTCGGGACGCGTCGTGACCTTCGATTTATCGAATCACATGGTCATCATCGGCTTGTTCATCGGCGGCCTGGTACCGTATTTGTTCGGCGCCTTTGCCATGCAGGCGGTTGGGCGTGCCGCCGGCTCGGTGGTGGTCGAGGTGCGGCGCCAGTTCAAGGAGATCGCGGGCATCATGCAAGGCACCGCCAAGCCGGATTACTCCCGCGCGGTCGATATGCTCACGCGCGCCGCCATCAAGGAAATGATCGTACCGTCGTTGCTGCCGGTATTGGTGCCGGTAGTCGTCGGGTTCGTGCTCGGGCCTGAGGCTTTAGGCGGCGTGCTCATGGGATCGATTGTGACCGGGCTATTCGTCGCGATCTCCATGACCACCGGTGGCGGGGCCTGGGACAATGCCAAAAAATATATCGAGGACAATCACTTCGGCGGCAAGGGTTCCGATGCGCACAAGGCGGCAGTGACCGGCGATACTGTCGGCGATCCGTACAAAGACACAGCGGGCCCGGCGATTAATCCCATGATCAAAATTATCAATATTGTCGCCTTACTGATCGTGCCATTATTGCATCTATAGTCGTCACCGTTCGTTAGCACTGGAGTACACGGCGGGCCGCGATCAGCGGCCCGTTTTTATTTTATCGATATGAAAATTTGCATTCTCTCCGATAGTCACGATCATCGCCCGTTATTGAACGCCGCGGTGCAGGCGGCGAAACATGCCGGCGCCGAGGCGGTGCTGCATTGCGGCGACATCGTGGCGCCGAGCACGCTACGCACCTTGCAGAAATACGGCCTGCCGGTTCACGCGATCCACGGCAATAACACCGGCGACCTGGTACATATGGCGAAGTACGCGCATGAGCCCGATAGCGTATTGCGTTATTACGGCCAAGACGCCGGCATCGTGTTACACGGCCGGCGCATTTTCATCGTGCATTATCCGCATTACGCCCGCGCCATGGCCCTGACCGGTGATTGGGACCTCGTGTGTTACGGTCACGATCACAAGGCGGTGATTGAAAAGGTGCGCAATGTCCGTGGCGGCGAAACTTTATTGCTTAATCCTGGCACCGTCGCCGGCATCGGTGCCAGCGCCACCTACATGCTGGGCGATCTTGCGACGCTGCAATTCAGTATTCACGAAGTCAGCCACAGTCGTTAAATCGCGGATCGTGGCTTAGGCGGCGCGCTTTGCCTATGATGCATCGCGTGCGCGCCCTCGATTCTCAACTGCCGATTTATTCGTTACTACCGCAGCTCGATGCGGCGCTCCGGCGTCACACCAGTTGTGTGTTGCAGGCCGCACCTGGTGCCGGCAAGACCACACAGGTACCGCTGGCCTTGCTCGACGCGGATTGGTTAGGCAGCCGCAAAATTCTCATGCTCGAGCCGCGACGATTGGCCGCACGCGCCGCGGCGCAGCGCATGGCGCAATCATTGGGCGAGCCGGTCGGACGCAGTGTCGGTTATCGAATTCGGTTTGAGCAAAAGGTTTCGGCGCATACGCGCATCGAGGTGCTGACCGAAGGTATTCTCACGCGGCGTCTGCAAACCGATTCCGAGTTGCGCGACGTCGGATTACTCATTTTCGACGAATTCCACGAACGCCATTTGCACAGCGATCTGGCTTTAGCTTTGGCGCTCGATATTCAACAGGGCCTGCGCCCGGATTTAAAAATTCTCATTATGTCGGCGACACTAGATGTCGCGCCGCTTACGGATTTGTTGCAAG
>CAZCAK010000413.1:0-1835 GCA_964496605.1 uncultured Acidiferrobacteraceae bacterium
ATCGCAGTCGCCTCGCATCCCTTGACCGTCACGCGCGGTTCGCGGTCTTGCGTTGCATCAACGGGACGGATTGCGTGCGCGCCGATCGATCCAGAAGGCGAATTTACAAGCCGGACGCGACGAGTCGATAATCGCGCCATGAACATAAAACTCGGACGCATCGCTCGCCACGAGACGACACTGGGCCTGGCCGCGGTGGCAACCGTGCTTGGTTTCGTTTACGAGCACGCCCTCGTTACCGGCTCGATGGCGACGGTACTCGGCGCCTTCATCACAATCGTCGCCATCATCATCGCAGCGGCATTTCGCGTGGCGCATCATGCCGAAGTATTGGCGCATCGCCTCGGCGAACCCTACGGCACCATGATCCTCACGGGCGCCGCGGTCCTGGTCGAAGTGGTGATGCTCGCGATTTTGATGGCCGACGGCCATAGTCCGACGCTCGCGCGCGATACGGTGTACTCCGCGGTCATGATCGATATCAACGGTATCATCGGCCTGGCCGCGATTGTTGGCGGTATGCGTCACGGCGAACAGAAATACAATCTCGACGCCTCAAACACCTACATCAGTATGTTGCTGGTCAGCATCGGCGTGTCGATGTTCATCCCAGATTTCATTCCGGCCGACTCGTGGCGCGCATACTCCATCTTTACAATTCTTATCGCCATTGTGCTCTACGCGATTTTTCTGCGCATACAAACGGTCGAGCACCGCTACTTCTTTCAATACGGCAGCGTACTACCGGAAGAAGAAGCGGCCGATCCCGATTGCACACCGGCGGCTTGGCACATCGGGGTGTTGGTCGTGAGCATCGTGCTGATCGGCTTATTATCGGAAGTACTTTCGGCGCTGATGCCGCGCGGCCTCGCGCTTACCGGTTTGCCCGTCGCGATTCCGGCGATCTTGATCGCCCTGATCTCGGCAAGCCCCGAAATCTTAACCGCGCTACGCGCCGCGGCACGCGATCATATGCAAGTGGTGATCAATATCGCGCTCGGTGCCTCGCTCGCGACCGTACTACTGACGGTGCCGGTGATCGAGGCGATCGCGCTTTATCGCGGCTTTCGCGTCGAGATGGGCATGACGCCGCTGCAATTGGCGATGGTGATCGTCACCTTGCTCGCGGCCATGATCAACTTGCACGACGGTGAGAGCAATATTCTCGAAGGCGCGGTGCACTTTGCAATCTTCGCCACCTTCGCAATGTTGAGCTTCGTGGTCGCATAAGAGTGCATAAGATTAGGGGCGTGATGAGGTCACGATCCCGCTCCCGCGAGCGGAATCTCCGCCGTCATCGACCCGTGGTTGAAATCACCCCATTTCGCTTCGCGCGTGCGATTGCGCGCGTGCACGCGCAGCATATAGAGCCCGTCGGATTTAACGATACCCGGCGGTAAGCGGAAGTGCGACTCGGTGAGGAAATCGGATTTGTTAATCATTTTTTTGTTTTGAATAAGATCGATTACGACGACGCGATAAAACGCTGGCTGCGGCAACTGCGTCCAGCTGATGACATCATTGCTCGCGAGCTCGCCGTTGTGTAATTGCGTTTTCAGCTCAACCCAGGGCATCGCCTGCACACTGACATAATCGCGCGCGGTGAATTTGCGACCGTCTTTGAGTGTCACCTGCGCGTAATACCAACCGTTCGGCGCATCGCGCTCGACTTCGAAATGCGCCTTGAAGGCACGTGCCGTACCGTCGGCGCCGAGCACCGGTTCGGAGTAACTTAGGTCGAGTGCACCTAGACGTTTGCCGTCGGCGCGAAAGACGTCGACGCTGCGTAAGTCGTCGGAATGAGTGGTGGAGAACAGGGCGGTAAAGAATAACGG
>CAZCAK010000414.1:0-1811 GCA_964496605.1 uncultured Acidiferrobacteraceae bacterium
GTGATTCCATATTATGGATATGCGCGCCAGGATCGACGCCCGCGCACCGCGCGCGTCGCGATCGCGGCGAAGTTGGTCGCAGACATGATCACCATCGCCGGCGCCAATCGCGTGTTGACCATGGATCTGCATGCGGATCAGATTCAGGGATTCTTTAATATCCCGACCGACAATATCTACGCCGGTCCGGTGTTGTTGGGCGATGTTTGGAAACACGAGTATCCGAATCTACTCGTGGTCTCGCCCGATGTCGGCGGTGTTGTACGCGCCCGCGCCTTAGCGAAGCATTTGGAGGCGGGACTCGCGATTATCGATAAACGCCGTCCGCGTCCCAACGAAGCCAAGGTGATGCATATCATCGGCGAGGTAGAAGATCGCTGCTGCGTCATCATGGACGATCTAGTCGACACCGCGAACACCTTGTGCGAGGGTGCGCGGGCGCTGAAAGAGCATGGCGCGAAGAAAGTCGTCGCCTACTGTACGCACGCGGTGTTGTCCGGTAAGGCGGTGGAGCGAATTGAAAACTCGATGTTGGATGAGTTGGTTGTAACCAACACCATTCCATTAAGCGAGCGCGCGCAGGCCTGCGGTCGTATTCGGCAACTAAGCGTCGCCGAATTATTGGCCGAGACCATGCGCCGCATTGCCGAAGACGATTCGGTGAGCTCGCTGTTTATGGATTGAGGGTGAAGATCTGAGAATATGGCATCGACGTTCGCGTCGATGCGATCAATCGTCGCCCTGGTCGCGGGGCGGCGCAACTTAACGTAGGAGAAAATCATGAGTGCAAAATTTGAACTAAACGCCGAGGCGCGTGCGGGACAAGGTACGGGTGCGAGCCGCCGCCTTCGCCGCGCCGGCAAAATTCCCGCCATTATCTATGGCGCCGGCAAAGACCCGATGATGGTGCAGCTGGATCACGATCCGGTGTTTCATCATATTCAAGATGAGCGCTTTTTTACCTCGATCCTCACGGTCAAGGTCGGTAGCAGCGCCGATCAAGCGGTATTGCGCGATATCCAAATGCATCCGTTTAAGCCGCGTATTCAACACATCGACTTACAACGCATCAGCGCGACCGAAAAGATCCATATGCGCGTGCCCTTGCACTTCGTCGGTCAGGAGTCTTCGCCCGGCGTGAAGCAACAAGGCGGCGTCGCCTCGCACTTGATGACCGAAGTCGACGTCACTTGTCTACCGAAAGATCTGCCGGAATTTATCGAAGTCGATATGTCGCAACTCAGCATCGGCCAGTCGGTGCATTTGAGCGATCTCAAAACGCCGAACGGCGTCGTTATCACCGCCTTAGCTTCGGGTAACGATTTGGCGGTAGCGTCGGTGAGCATGGTACGTGCCGCGGTCGAAGCCGAAGTCACACCGGCAGCAGCGGCGGGTGAAGCTGCAGCACCGGCGGCGGGTGAAGCTGCAGCACCGGCGGCGGGCGAGGCGAAGAAGCCCGAGGCGAAGAAGGAAGGCAAGTAATCGCGGCATGGCGCTGCGACTGATCGCGGGGCTGGGCAATCCCGGCGCTGAATACGCGGATACCCGGCACAATGCCGGGTTCCGTTTTTTGGAGCGCCTGAGCGCGCGCGTGAATGCCGAGTTACGTTTAGAAAGTCGTTATCAGGCACTGACGGCGAAGGTGCGTATCGCGCAATGCGAATGCTGGTTGGTCGCGCCGCAAACCTATATGAACAATAGCGGCGACGCGGTTGCGCGCTTGGCGCAGTTTTACAAAATCGCGCCGCAGGAAATTTTGGTTGCGCACGACGAATTGGATTTACCGTTGGGTGTCGTACGCTTGAAGCAAG
>CAZCAK010000415.1:0-1797 GCA_964496605.1 uncultured Acidiferrobacteraceae bacterium
AGAGTCTTATCGCAGCTTCCTTCAAGCGGATTTGCCGCCGGAGCAACGCATCGATCAAGGTCTGCAGGCAGCCTTTAAGTCGGTATTCCCGATCGAGAGCTACAATGGCAATGCCGCGCTCGAGTTCGTCAGCTACCGGCTCGGCACGCCGCCGTTCGACGTCAAAGAATGTCAGCAACGCGGCTTGATCTACGCCGCGCCGCTGCGGGTGTTGCTGCGCCTGGTGGTGTTCGCCAAAGACGAAACCACCGGTGCGAAATCGGTACGCGATATTAAAGAGCAAGAAGTGTATTTGGGCGAAATCCCGCTCATGACCGACAACGGTACCTTCATTATCAATGGCACCGAGCGCGTCATCGTGTCGCAGCTGCATCGCAGCCCGGGTGTGTTTTTTGATCACGATTACGGCAAGACGCACTCGTCTGGCAAGCTCTTGTTCTCGGCGCGCATCATTCCGTATCGCGGTTCCTGGCTCGATTTCGAATTCGATCCGAAAGATTATTTGTACGTGCGCATCGATCGTCGACGCAAATTGCCGGCGACGACCCTGCTGCACGCGCTCGGTATGAGCAATCCGGAAATTCTCGGTACCTTCTTCGAAACCGATACGTTCTACATCGGTGCCGACGGTGTGCGTCTGGAATTGATTCCGGCGCGGTTGCGCGGCGAACAAGTCGATTTCGAGGTAAAGCACGGCAAAGAAGTCATCGTCGAGGCTGGACGTCGTATCACCTCGCGGCATGTGCGCGAATTAGAAAAGGCCAAGCTCAAAGAGCTGGAAGTCCCGAAGACTTATGTCGTCGGTCGCTCCTTGGCGGAAGACCAAGTCGATAAAAATACCGGCGAAGTCGTGGCGCGCGCCAACGATGAGATCACGGAAGAAGTATTGGATAAATTGATCGCCAGCGGCATCACCGATATCAAAACGCTGTACACCAATGAACTCGATCGCGGCTCGTACATTTCCGACACCCTGCGTGTCGATGCGACGCGTGACGACCTCGAGGCGCAAATCGAAATCTATCGCATGATGCGTCCAGGCGAGCCGCCGACGAAGGAAGCGGCACAGAATTTATTTACCGGCTTGTTCTTTACGCTCGATCGTTACGATTTATCGGCGGTCGGTCGCATGAAATTCAATCGCCGTTTGGGTCGTCCGAGCGACGAGGGCCCGGGCATCTTGAGCAAGGAAGACATCATCGACGTGATGAAGGTCTTGATCGGTTTGAAGAACGGCCAAGGCGAGATCGATGATATCGATCACCTGGGTAATCGCCGCGTACGTTCGGTCGGCGAGCTCGCGGAAAATCAATTCCGTATCGGCCTAGTGCGCGTCGAGCGTGCAGTGAAAGAACGCCTAAGCCTGGCCGAAAGCGAAGGCTTGATGCCGCAGGAATTGATCAACGCCAAGCCGGTATCGGCAGTGGTGAAGGAATTCTTCGGCTCCTCGCAGCTGTCGCAGTTCATGGATCAGACCAATCCGCTTTCGGAAGTGACGCATAAGCGTCGCGTCTCGGCGCTCGGACCCGGCGGTCTGACGCGCGAACGCGCCGGTTTCGAAGTGCGCGACGTACATCCGACGCATTACGGCCGCGTATGTCCGATTGAAACGCCGGAAGGCCCGAACATCGGTTTGATCAATTCGCTCGCGGTGTACGCGCGAACCAACGAATACGGATTCTTGGAAACGCCGTATCGCAAAGTAGTAAGCGGTAAGGTCACGGATCAAGTCGAATATCTGTCGGCCATCGAAGAAGGCAAGTTTGTTATCGCGCAGGCGAACGCCTCGCTCGACGA
>CAZCAK010000416.1:0-1796 GCA_964496605.1 uncultured Acidiferrobacteraceae bacterium
GGTAGCTATATACGGACGGGATAACCGCTGAAAGCATCTAAGCGGGAAGCCCCCCTCAAGATGAGATCTCCCTGAGAGTTTAACTCTCCTGTAGGTTCGTCGAAGACTACGACGTTGATAGGCAGGGTGTGTAAGTCCAGTAATGGATTCAGCTAACCTGTACTAATTGACCGTGCGGCTTGACCATATAACACCCAAAACGTTTGAGACGTTTGGTGTGTATCAATATGTGTTGATCGCAACATACCGCGCCTTAAACTTCACTATCTGAATTATTTATTCGATGAAAGCGTGTAGTGCGCGATCGTCAAAACGGTTTGCCTGGCGGCCATAGCGAGCGGGAACCACCCGATCCCATACCGAACTCGGAAGTGAAAACGCTCAGCGCCGATGATAGTCCGGTGTTTCGCCGTGCGAAAGTAGGACACTGCCAGGCTTTAATTCTCGAAACCCCTCACACATGCGTGTCGAGGGGTTTTGTTTTTCCAAGAGTTCACGCCGGCGCATGACTTACGGCATCTGCGATCTTGTCATCGTGCCGAGCGCTAAATCCAAGTATCGGTGTCGATCGCATAGCGATTATCGTCGACTGCCATACCCGTAATTGTTTTTAGACCCTCGTTTGTTATAAGCAAAGTTGCATGTACGCGATTACGTGTGCGCATGTCTTCTAAAATCCAAGCGACATCGGTCGCAAGACACAAGCGACCGCCTCGCTGCAAATGCCGTACTTTGATGCTATCGGGTGCCACATCGAGTAATAACGGTAGTGGCAAATCCAGCTTGGATAAATATACCCGCGCCAACCATTCGACCGGTGTGGTTGCAGGCCCATCGATAAGTCGCACGTCGACGCGAAAGTGCGCACCGCCTCCGCCCTCACGTAAAAGTTCCTCTAGCCACGCGATGCTAAGCCCCGCATGTACGATGAGAGTACGGCCGGTATAGCGTTGAAGGAATTTTTGCGCTCGGTCCGTTTCCCGTGATCGGCGTCGACCAAACCAATTCGCTAACGGTAATCTCATATCGAGCCGTGTCTTTCGTTACGCATGGCAAGTCACTACACTTCTGTTGCGATCATTTATCTGGTGCCCGATGGCCAAGCCAAAAAAAGTCCAGCTCCCCGACCATCTGTCGCAGGTCCTGGCTTGGTTAGAGGCCAACAATGAGGCGGCACTAAAAGAGCTCCTCGCCCGGCTTCACCCTGCCGATATTGCGACCTTAGTAGAAAGTATACCGCTCGAGCAACGTCACACCTTATGGGCGTTGGTCGTTCCAGAAAGCATGGGCGAGGTGCTGTTGGAGGTGCCGGAAACGATCCGCAGCGATCTCGTGCGCAATATGTCGAGTGCGCAACTGGTTGCCGCTACCGGCTCGCTCGATACCGACGATATCGCCGATCTCATCCCCGATCTGCCCGATGAGGTTATTGCGCAGATTCTCTACGCGATGGATCAACAGGATCGGCAACGGCTCGATACCGTGCTGTCTTATCCGCAGGACACCGCCGGTGGATTGATGAATCTCGATACGGTCACCGTGCGGGAAAATATCACGCTCGAAGTCGTGCTGCGCTATCTGCGCCGGCGCGGCGATTTGCCGGAACATACCAACGGTCTCTTTGTGGTCGATCGCACCGATCGGTTACTCGGATTATTGCCGGTCTCACGTTTATTAACTTCGGATACAACGCAGCGGGTGGCCCAGGTAATGGATCGGGATCCGCAGCGTTTCCGCGCGCTGACTGCGGACAAAGAAGTCGCCGCAGCCTTCGAGCGTTATAACTTAGTGACGGC
>CAZCAK010000417.1:0-1793 GCA_964496605.1 uncultured Acidiferrobacteraceae bacterium
GCGCACGGGTTGGGCAAGAACCGATCGTGGCCGTGCTGGAGGCGCGCTCGAACACCATGCGCATGGGGGTACATCGGGATGCGCTGGCGGCGTCGCTGGGGGCGGCGGACCGGGTGTTGCTGTATGACCCACCTGATCTCGGCTGGGATATGAGCGTGGTCGCCGAAGGACTGGGCGCCAAGGCGCGGCGCTTTAAAACCGTGGACGCCATGGTCGATGCGCTCGGTACCGAATTGCGCCCGAAGGATCACGCACTCATCATGAGCAATGGAAGTTTTGAAGGAATTCACACACGCCTGCTCGAACGTTTGCGGGCGCGGACTACACTAAAGCAATAAGAACCACAGAGGAGCTTGCGCAATGAAATTGGCGGTTGGCGGTTTGGCGTTGATCTTGGCCATGGTAACCGGGCCGGCACTGGCCGAGTATTTAGAAGGCGTTGAATACGTCGCGGTGGCAAATCCACAACCAGTCGACACCGGTGACAAGATCGAGGTGCGTGAAGTTTTTATGTACAGCTGCCCGCACTGCTTTCATTTCGAGCCCACCCTTAACAAATGGCTAAAGACCTTGCCCCCCAATGCCAAGTTCGTGCGTACACCGGCAATCTTTCGTCCGACATTAGAACCGCAAGCGCGGGCGTATTATGCATTCGAGGCTTTGGGGGCCACCGCGAAGGTGCACCAGGCGTTCTTCGAGGCGATTCACGCGCACGGTCAGCCCATGAGCGACGAGGACAGCATCGTCAAGTTTGCCGTCGAGCATGGCATCAAGGCCGACGACTTTCGGCGCATGTATCACTCGTTCAGCATGGATGCCGATCTCAAGCACGCCGAACGTCTTATCGCTGCTTTTGGAATCGATTCGGTACCGACCTTGGTGGTCGACGGTAAATATCGCACTAATGGTTCGATGGCCGGGGGCAGCAACGAGGCGATGCTCCAGGTGGTGGATTACCTAATTAAAAAGTCCGCGGCTGAACGCAAAGCCGCCGGCGGGAAAAAACCCTCGCACGCGAAATAACATCATGGGGCGGATGCAGTGACATCCGATCGACAATGGATGACATTCGACAAGAAGGATCAACGATGAATGCGGCCCAATTATTTGTCGCCTGTCTCGAAAACGAAGGCGTGCAGTATGTGTTCGGTATCCCGGGGGAAGAGAACCTCCATATTATGGACGCTATCGCCGATGCCGGCATTCGCTTTGTCACCGTACGGCACGAACAAGGCGCGGCGTTTATGGCGGATGTGTACGGCCGTCTGACGGGCAAGGCCGGTGTTTGTTTATCGACGCTCGGTCCCGGCGCGACGAACCTTGTCACCGGCGTTGCCGATGCCAATATGGATTGCGCACCGTTGGTTGCGATTGCCGGTCAGGCGGGTACGACGCGTCTGCATAAGGAATCGCATCAGACACTCGATCTCGCGAATTTATTTACCTCCATTACGAAATATTCCGCCCGCATACTAGAACCGGAAATTGTCGCGGAAGTCGTGCGCAAATCGTTCAAGCTGGCGCAAATCGAGAAACCCGGCGCCACCTTCATCGAGTTTCCGGAAAACGTCATGCAGATGCCGGTAACCGGTGAGCCACTGAAAGTGCAAGCCGCGGGCATTCCCTCGCCCGGCCCGAAAAAAATTCAGCAAGTTGCCGAGGTGATTTCCGCGGCGAAACGCCCGCTCGTGATGGCAGGTAACGGCGTCATTCGCATGCACAGTTGCGATGAGCTGGTGCGGTTCGCTGAGGCGTTGAATATTCCCGTCGCCACCACGTTCATGGCCGGCGTC
>CAZCAK010000418.1:0-1789 GCA_964496605.1 uncultured Acidiferrobacteraceae bacterium
GACTGGTGAATTGGGGCGCACGCACACTCGACGGCGACGATGACTTCGGCAGCGAATGGAAATACATTCCAATTCGTCGCCTCGCGCTCAATATCGAAGAATCCTTATTCCGCGGCACCAAGTGGGTCGTGTTCGAACCGAACGACGAACCGCTATGGGCCAAGATTCGACTCAATCTCAACGCCTTCATGATGTCGCTGTTTCGCCAAGGTGCATTTCAAGGCACCAGCCCAAAAGACGCGTTCTATGTGAAGTGCGATAGCGAGACCACCACGCAAGACGATCGCAATAAGGGCATCGTGAACATCGAAGTCGGCTTTGCGCCACTCAAGCCCGCCGAATTCGTGGTGATCAAGATCCAACAAATCGCCGGCAAGTTATAACAGGAGACTTTCATGGCCAATACCGGATTCGTCATCAATACGCATCGCTTCGATCCGTACAAGAATTTTAAATTTCGCGTGCTATGGGACAACAAGGCGGTGCTTGGTGTCAGCAAAGTCAGCGCGCTGAAACGCACCACCGAAGTGGTGAAGCATCGCAGCGGCGGCGATAACAGCATCGATCACAAATCGCCCGGTCGCAGCAGTTACGAAGGGGTGACCCTGGAACGTGGGCTGACGCACGATCCCGAGTTCGAGAAATGGGCCAATCTGATTCATTCCTACGCCGGCGATCCGACCATGGACTTGGCCGGATACAAAAAGGAATTAACGCTTGAGGTTATGAACGAAAAGGGCCAAGTCGCGAAGCGCTATTTCTTACACGCGTGCTGGGTCAGCGAATACAGCGCGATTCCGGATTTAGACGCCAACGCCAACGCGGTCGCCATCGAGCATTTGAAAATCGAAATCGAAGGTTGGGAGCGCGACCCCGATACCGCCGAGCCGTCCGAAGCGGGTTAATCGAGCATGGCCGCTGCTTCCGCATCGGTTTGGCGCGCATGGCCACCCGGCGTCGATCTAACCTCCGCGCGATTTGACGCGCGCGCCTTCGGCGTCGAAGCCGCCGATCTCGATATCGATTTTACGCAGGCGCGACCATTCGCGATCTCGACGCTGTTGGCAAACTGCGTGCGCCGGCGGACATCGGCGGCAGCGAACAATGACACTGCGTGGCATTGGCATATCGCCGATCGGCTGCAGGCGCTGCTCGCGATTCTATACGCCAGCGGCACTGACGCATTGCAGGCGCACGCGCGTTGCAGCCAAGCGCAATGCCAACAAGACATCGAGTTGGAACTACCGCTCGCAAATTTCGTGCATCACGCGCTCGCCGAAACCGCGATTGGCACAGGCGGCGATCGGATCGCCTTACGTCTGCCCACCGGTGATGACCAACGTCGCTGGCAGCTTGCGCCGGATCGCTCCGAAGTTGCCGATGGTGTTGCCGCGCGACGCTATGCACGCGATTTAGTGGTGGCAATTAATGCCGCGCCGCCGCCCGCGGATTGGCAGCCGGCACCGGATCTGATCGACGCCATCGGCGATGCGCTCGACGCTTTGGACCCGCTAACTGCCTTGCGCCTACCGGTGGCGTGTCCTTATTGTCAGACGACGATCGCGCTTGATATCGATTTGGAGGCGCTGGCGCTCGCGCGTCTGCACCGCCTGCAGCTGGCCTTATTGGAAGACGTGCATCAGCTAGCGCGCGCGTATTCCTGGTCGGAGCGCGCGATCGCGAATTTACCGCGCTGGCGACGCGCACATTATCGCGCGCGCCTGGATGCGGAGTTGTCGGTTTGCCGAGCGTCAGCGTGCCCGTCTTGTCGAACGCGACGACGCCGACG
>CAZCAK010000419.1:0-1766 GCA_964496605.1 uncultured Acidiferrobacteraceae bacterium
GAACGTCAATGCATCGACTTGCGCGCCATCGATGCGCAGCGCCAGCGGTAACGCTGCTGGCGCTGCGGCCGTGTCGGTACGTGCTGCACTTCCCTTCCATGTCACGACGACATCGCCGGCGCGCAGACCCGCCACATTCACCCCAACAGCACGCCAATCGATCTGCACCTGACGCCAGCGCAACTGTTTTATTTCCAATCGTAGGCGTGCGTCGTCGTATACCAGACGATCGATCGACAAGGGGCCGGCCAAGGCGCCGCGCGCGCGTTCGATCTGCAAACCGGGAATGAACTGCGCCGCCAGCGGCAATACCGGTCGCGCGATCGGCGTAAACAATGAGGCCGCGACCAGCGCCGACAATAACAGCGCCAGCAACAACAGGCCGGCCAGCGCACGCAGCGCGAGGGTAAATAACTGCCACAACCAAACACCGATACGGGCGGGAGATATCAAAATACAAAACCGAGCGAGAAGTGCACGCGATATTTGCGGACCGCCGCACCGTAGGCGACATCGAGCGACACCGGGCCGACCGGACTGCGCCAGCGCACACCGCTGCCATAACCCGCGAACCAATCGAGCTGCGCACGCGCATCGCCGGCGGTGCCGATGTCGTAAAACAAGGCCGCACCCCATTGGTGACGAAACCAATAGGTGTATTCGCTCGATGCCACCGCAAGGTAACGCCCGGCGGCGATACCATCGGCTTCGGGCGCACCGATGCTTTGATACGCATAACCGCGTACGGTCTGGTCGCCGCCAGTTTTAAATAAGTATTCCACCGGTATTCCGGTACGTGCCGAGGCCGCGACCGCGCCCAGCTCGCCGCGGAGCATCAGGCTTGCGCGCGCCTGAACCGGATAATAACGTGCCGCCTTGCCGTAAGCGCGCACGAAACTACGATCCGACAAGAGGGCATCGTGCGCACCGCCGAGCTGCGCATTCAGCAAATAGCCGCGCGTGGGATAAAGCAAGTCGTCGGTGGCGCGTCGGGTCCAGCTGCCGTTTGCAACCAAGGCTTGACGCACGTCGCGCGGCGCACCGACAACGCGCTCGATTTCCGTTTGATATTGCAAACTCAATACCCGCTCCCATAGCCCGATACGTTCGGCGCGGGTGACACCGACGCGCGCGGTGTCGGTGATTTCGCCGGAAACATTCTTATGCGTGTACGAGGTTGCGATGCCGTCGCGCGCGCCGTTGGCTTTCATCGGTAAATCGACACCGGCCGACACCGTCTGCTGAACGCGATCGACCTCGACCCCGGATTTAAAATGCCAGGCGCGCTCGCGCACGTTCCAATCCTGATAATCCGCCTTGGCGCGCGGACCGACGTCGGTGCTGAAACCAATACCAAAACCGACTTGGCGTCGTTCATGCTCTGTCACCTGAACGTGAATCGGTGCCACCGTCGGGTCATCGGCGACATCGACCGTGCGTACCTCGACGGTTTTGAAATAGCCGCTATCTTGCAAACGGGTTTGCAAGGTCAGCATCTGCGTCTGATCGTATGGCGTGCCGGGGACGATAGGATTCATATTCGTCACCAGCTTGTTTGGATAACGCTCCAGACCGGCAACCGATAAGGCGCCAAAATTAACTGCCGGGCCGCTGTCGACTTGCACGATCAGATGCGCCTGTGACGTCGCCGGATCGACCCGCGCCTCCGTGCGTGTCAAACGCGCATGGGGATAGCGCTTCAGCAAAAAGCCGCGCAAAAAATTGCGCTTCGCCGTTTCCCACTCGGCTTGGCGAAACGCGGCACC
>CAZCAK010000420.1:0-1762 GCA_964496605.1 uncultured Acidiferrobacteraceae bacterium
CATCCGGGAAAACCCCTTTACCTTGTGCCTGCCCCCACGCCGCCTCGCTCACCATGCGATCGCGTCGGCTTTGCAACAGACTTTTTTGTCGATTAATGAGATCGTTCTCGATGATGTCCCACTCGTCGAAGGTGAGTAGACCATTGTTGTATTTATTACGCGCGATTTCGGCGCGCATTTCGGCGGCGCGCACGAAACTTTCGTCGACTGCGAGTTTGCTATTGGCCTCGGTGAAACCGGCGTAGGTTTGCTTCAAGGACGCGAGCAATTGACGCTCGGTATTGACCCGCGTATCGGTGGCGGCGCCGGCATTTTCTACCGCGCTGCGTACGCCGTAATAATCGCGGCCGCCACTAAATAGCGGAATCGCAAGATTGACGCCGACCGACCAGCGTTCCTGATCCGGAAACCAATCCGGCCCCTGGCGTCCGGTACTACCACTGACGGTGAGGCTGGGATACCAGGCGCTGCGTGCCACGGTTACCGCTGCCCGCGCCGCATCTTCTTGCGCGCGCGCCTGTGCCTGGGTCGGGGTCGCGGTCAATACGGCATTGAAATCTGGCGCCGTGCCGTCACCGAGCGGCGGTACATCTTCACTGGCGCTGATGTCGAGTAAGTCGCTGCGGCCCAAGACGCGCGCCAGCTGTGCCTGGGCGGTGGCGATGCCGTTGCGCGCCTGCAATAAATCGTAGCGCGCCTGTTCCCGATACGCCTGCGATAGCAGCACCGAGCCTTTGTTTTCGCGACCGCTGTGAAAGCGCAACTCGACCATACGCAGATTGTCCTCGCGACGATGCAAAATATTTTCCTGCAGGGTGACGCCGCGCTGCGACTGCAATAACGCCGCGTACGCCGACTTTAAATCATAACTCAGGCGCGCCCGCACAATCGCGAGACTTGCTTGCGCCGCGCGCAGATTCGCTTGCGCCTGCGTCACGCGCCCCTGATCTTGAAAACCGTTGAATACGTTCTGCGATGCGGTCAGCGTCGTATTGTAGTTATCGCCGGCGACGGTGCTGTCGCCGAACGCGGTCGGCACCGTAGTATTGCTGTGCGCGTAGCCGACGTTGGCTCCGACTTGGGGAAAAAAACCGGCATGTGCGGCGCGCTCATTGGCTGCGGCGGCGCGCACATTAGCGCGTGCGGCACTCAACTCGGCGTTATTTTGCGCCGCGGTTTCGATCGCAGCGGCCCAGGATAGCGTGACCGCGCCTGCGGTCGTAGAGAAAATAGCGCTGCCGGCGACGAACACTAAACTCAATGCCAAGCGGCGACGGTGAGTAGATTTCGGGATCATAGGACTGGGTCAGTTGGACGATGCGGCGACACTTAAGTTCGCCGTTAACGCGACCAACGCAGGGGTTTGACCGGTGCCTCCATCCAGCTGCGGTCGCGACGCCAATCGATATTGGGATCGTCGACGTAGAGCTCTAACTCGTTACCATCGGGATCGTGCAGATACAAACTCTGGCTAACCGTATGATCCGCCATGCCGTCGATAGGATAGCCCGCCGCCTGCAGGCGATCGTACATGGCGCGCAGGGTCGTCAGGTCTTCGCCGATTTTCCAACCGAGATGATATAAGCCGATACGGTGACCTTGCAGCGGTCCGGGGGCATCGCCGACTTGAATCAATAGCAATTCATGATGCGTACTGCCGCCGCTCAACATCGCGGCGCGCCCATGGAAAATTGTGCCGACTAGGTTTAGTCCGACCAGGTCACGATAAAACATGAGTGCGCGTTCCAATTCGCGGACGTAT
>CAZCAK010000421.1:0-1760 GCA_964496605.1 uncultured Acidiferrobacteraceae bacterium
GAGACGACGCAATACGCGCATGTTTATTTGCCGGCGGCACTCTGGGGCGAGAAGGAAGGTGTGTTTACCAATACCGAGCGACGCGTCAATCTCGTGCGCCAAGTAATGCAGCCGCCGGGCGACGCGCAGTCAGATCTCTGGATCTTCAGTCAACTGGCGCGGCGCTTTCCGACACCGCCACAAATGAAATTCCCGGAAACCGCCGCCGGTGTATTCGAAGAGATGCGCGTCTTATCGAAAGATCGTTTATGCGATTACTCCGGTATGACGCACGCGAAAATCCAAGCGCAGCGCGGTTTGCAATGGCCGTGCAACGATGCACACCCGAACGGTTCGCCGCGCATTTATACCGACGGCAAATTTCAATACGACGACGGTAAGGCAAAGTTGATTCCGCTGCCCTTCGTCGACAACAACGAACGCCCCGATGCACAGTATCCGTTTTGGCTGAACACCGGCCGTGTGGTCGAGCACTGGCATACGCGTACCAAGACCGGCAAGATCGGCAACCTCAATAAGTTCAGCCCCACGCCCTATATGGAGCTGAATCCGAGCGCGGCACAACAACTCGGCATCGCCCATATGGAGTACGCCCGCGTCATCTCGCGTCGCTCCGATGCCGTGGTGATGGTGCAATTGACCCAACGCGTCGCGCCGAACGCGGTGTTTATTCCGATGCATTATCACGACTGCGTCAATCGCTTGGTGCTGGGGTTGCTCGATCCCTATTCACGCCAACCGGCCTACAAACAATCGGCGGTGCGCATCGAAAAAATCGCCGATCAAGATGCCGCGGCGATCGCCAACCTCGCCGCGCGTACATATTAAGGAATCGCATGCACGTTACATCGGAGCCGTCCTATTCCTTCCTCGATAAACTGAAGAGCGTGGTCGATCGCAGCCAATTCGGTACGCCGGTGGATCTCGATAAAACTTATCCCGCGCTGGTGCACGCGCCGCTGGTGATTAACGGGCGCGCAACGCAGGGCGTCAATCCGAATCGCTATAAGCAGCACGGCTTCCACTTCAACGCCGATAATTGCATCGCCTGTCATGCCTGCGAGTCGGCGTGTTCGGAAAAAAATCACCTGCCGCCACATCTCGCGTTTCGCAAAGTCGGTTATATCGAAGGCGGCACGTATCCCGATTTTATGCGCCTGAACATCTCGATGGCGTGCAACCACTGCGAAGACCCGGTGTGTCTCAAAGGTTGTCCGACACGCGCGTACACGAAATACGCGGAGTACGGCGCGGTGTTACAGGATCCGGATATTTGTTTCGGCTGCGGCTATTGCACGTGGGTGTGTCCCTACAATGCGCCGCAACTCGATCCAGTCAAAGGCCAGGTGGAAAAATGTAATATGTGCGTCGATCGCCTGGAGCAAGGCCTGAAACCCGCCTGCGTCGCCGCGTGTTTGGGTAATGCCTTGGAATTCGGCGTGATCGAGGCGTTACCGAGCGGTCGCGACCAAGCCAAGACACAAATCCCCGGCTTTCCTGACCCCAGCATCTCGCGGCCGAATATCCGCTTTCAGCAAATCCGTTCGTTGCCGCCGGATTTCACCCGCACCGACGGCCAACCGATTCACTATCAGCGCGATACGCAAGGCGCCGCCGATTTTCATGTTAAGGCGCGCGAAGCGACCGCCACACGGTGCTGGGGTTTGCATCAACTCAGCTCACGCGAAAATCCGCTGGTCGTGTTCACCCTGCTCTCACAAACCGTCATCGGCGCATTCCTGTGGTTATTTCTCTGGCCA
>CAZCAK010000422.1:0-1746 GCA_964496605.1 uncultured Acidiferrobacteraceae bacterium
CCCATGCTGCCGATTTGCGGGCCGATGAGGTGACCGAAGATGACGAAGTATAGGCTCGTGGTAATCACCGCCGGCAAGATGGTCTGCACCCAGATGCGGGTGAAGCGCCGCACTTCCTTTAACAGAATGGTTTTGAACGCAATCGTTTGCGCGGCGGCGTGCATGGTTAGGACGGCACGCGTTGATTCGCGTTGACGAGGTTGACGAACAATTGCTCCAGGCGATTGGTTTTATTGCGCATGCTCAGGACCTGCACACCGCGCGCGCTTAGGTCGGTGAACAATTGATTCACGCTGCGATCGCGTTTCAGCTCAACCTCGAGCGTATGGTCGTCGACCAACTGGACCTTATGTCCCGGTAAGTCGGGCAAACTCGCCAATGGCGTGGCAAGATCCAGTACGAAGGTTTCCATTTGCAATTGATTGAGCAGCTTGCGCATGCTGGTATTTTGAATCAATTCGCCGCGATCAATGATTGCGATATTACGGCACAGCATTTCCGCTTCTTCCAAGTAATGCGTCGTTAGGATGATGGTCGTGCCGCGTGCGTTGATATCTTTCAGAAATGTCCACATCGAGCGGCGGATCTCGATGTCGACACCGGCAGTTGGTTCGTCGAGTATCAGCAGGCGCGGTTCGTGAATCAGCGCACGCGCGATCATCAGCCGGCGCTTCATACCGCCCGAGAGCATGCGCACCGGTTGGTCGCGCTTTTCCCACAAGCTCAATTGTTTTAAATAACGCTCCGCGCGTTCCCGCGCCACCGGCCGCGGAATGCCGTAGTACCCGGCTTGGTTAATGACGATCTGCAGGACCGTTTCAAAAATATTGAGGTTCACTTCCTGCGGCACGACGCCAAGACAGCTTTTCGCGGCGGAGAAATCGTGATCGATGTCGTGGCCGAAGACGAATACCTTACCGCCAGTCTTGTTTACCAAGGAACAAATGATGCCGATGGTGGTCGACTTGCCGGCGCCGTTGGGTCCGAGCAGGGCGAAGAAATCGCCGGGCGCAACCTCGAGATTCACGTCTTTGAGTGCGGTATAGCCGTTACTGTAGGTCTTGCTCAAGTGTTGCAGGGATAGGGCGGCGCTCATCGGGACATTGTAACGTAGCGGCATCGCTTGCGCATGGCGCTGCACCGCCGCGCGGCGCGCGTTATATTGGCGCTATGGATCGGCATCCGCATTTCCCATCGTTATTGTCCGCCGTCATCATCGTCGTCGCGCTATTGTTCATCGAGGCGCTGTTGGCGCAGGCGTTTCATCGCTTCGGCGCCCATTTCGACGTCGGCGATCCGAAGTACGGTGGAGTCATCACGGTGCTGGCTTCGGGCCTGGTGTTATCGCTGGCGATGGCCTACAAATCGCTGAACTATCGCGATGTATTTGCGCCGGCGCCAGTGGCGCCCTGGATCGCGCTCAAAATCGCGCCCGCGGTGGCATTGGTGATTGGCAGTGCCTTGATTGTGTTCGGCGCTTTAAGCGAGCTCGTGGTGCACGTATTTCCCATGTCGGAAGGCGAAGAGGAAATCTTTTCGCGCGTTGTCGACGGCGGTCTGGCTTCGTTTATTACGCTGGCGCTGGTTGCGCCCTTTGTCGAAGAATTACTGTTCCGCGGCATTTTTCTGCGCGCCTTCCTGCAGCAGTATTCACCCACCCGCGCCTTGTGGTACGCGGCGTTATTGTTCGCCACGGCACATCTCAATATCTATCAATTCGTGTTTGCGTTACCGCTGGGTTTATTC
>CAZCAK010000423.1:0-1744 GCA_964496605.1 uncultured Acidiferrobacteraceae bacterium
CTTCGGCCCCATCGGCACGCCGCCGGCGAACGCGCAATCGGCTTCGAACTTCGCCGGATCGTAGGGATTCGATACCGGGACGCCCGGGATATAGGTGATGATGCCGGTAACTGCATCGAAGCTGACGCAGACCGCGGCCGACGATTCCTCGTTCAAGGAAACGCGACGTGGCGAGGAAAGATTATCGATACGCGCCAAGCTTGGGTAATTGGGATCGTATGCCGTGAGCTTCAACGACGCCGGGGGCGTACTGCGCTCCGCGGTTAGCGGCGCGGCGCCGACGACAAACTCCATCACTTGTCCGGTGGTATCCGGATCGGCCGCCGGGTCGCCATTAAACCCGCCGAACGGCGAGTCCGGTGCGGTATTGATCATGCGCACGCGGGTACCGGCAGGCAAGGCGGAGAAATCCACAATCACATCGGCACGCTCGGCCGGTCCGAGTAGCAATGCGCGCTCGCGCGCCTCGCTTGCCGTCGGCTTGGGCTCGGTACCGTTGCCCGGTAACGTGGTCGCAAAGCCGGTGCTGATCTTCACCACGCGCGGTAGCAGGCCTTGATCGCCGCCGATTTGGTAGAACGGAAGCTCGGTCGTGCCCAACACACCGCCCGGGCCGACGACGAATAGCGCGAGATTAAGGAAGCGCGAGCCGGATCCGTTCAATACTCGCAGCCGATAGCGACGCGGATCGACGTTGTGATACGGCCAACTGGAACCATTCACCACCATCACGTTAAAGAAAACTTCCGGGTTCCAAATGGGGGAAATATCCGAGGGCCGACCGCTCGGATCGCTGATGTACGGAATGCGCAATTGCCGCTTCAATAAACCTTCAAAGAATGCACGGTTGTCCGGATAGAACAAGGAGCCGTCGCTATTAAACGACCGATCCTGAATCAATAATGGAAGTTCGTAGTATTTAGTACCCGCGGCATCGCCACGACGCGGTGCCGGGCTCGGTAGTATGCCGTACACCAAGCCGCTTTCGCCAGCAGCGTTCGCCGGATCGCGGATCAGCCAAAAGCCTGCAGGTCCGGCATAGACATTGGCGCGCGTCATACCGACGGTATGATCGTGATACCACAAGGTGGTCGATACTTGATCGTTGGGATAAGTGAACCGCGCCTTGCCTAACACGGTGTTGGTCGTGCCAAAAGTATTTACCATCGAACCGAAACAGCTGTAGTCGATGGTGCAATCGATATTGCGCGCATTAGGCAGAAACCACGCCTCCGGATAACCGTCGCTCTCGGGACCGACATGCGCACCGTGAACGTGAGTGCTAATGGGCACTGGGCCCGTATAGAGCTTTGCGTTCAGCGTACGACAATCTTTGACCTTGGTGGGATTCGGGTTGCCGTTTTCGTCCACACAGGCATTGACGCGCGAAGGATTCGCCCAGTGCAAGGTTTGATCGATCGGCAGCAGATGCGATAAATATTTGCCGTTAGCGTCCTTGAGATTATTGATCCAATTCACCGCGGTGGTTGCATTCCGACGCGTTTCGACGGTAAACGCCGGGTAGCGCCGTGTCTCCGGGTGACCGACTGCGGCGTAACTCCAGATCGTAGTCGCCGGGATCTTGCTGCCATCGAGCGCAGTCGTGGGCAAAATCTGTTGCTTGAACTGCACCACCTCGATGTCGTAACTATTGGTTGCCGTCGGCGGCATTTCCGCAGGCACGGTCAACGCGTTGATGTACTTTGGAATATTCAGCGGATTCAAAGAACCGCCCGGCACCGGC
>CAZCAK010000424.1:0-1727 GCA_964496605.1 uncultured Acidiferrobacteraceae bacterium
TTTTTATTTTCTGGAGATGAACACGCGTCTTCAGGTGGAACACCCGGTGACCGAATTCGTCACCGGTGTCGATATCGTGCGCCAGCAGTTATTGATCGCCTCCGGCGAACGCCTGCCATACAAGCAGCGCGACATTGAAATTCGCGGTCATGCGATCGAGTGCCGTATCAACGCCGAAGACCCGCGCACGTTCATGCCCTCACCGGGGCGTATCGTGCAATATCATCAACCGGGCGGCCCCGGCATTCGTGTCGACTCGCATGTGTATAACAACTATGTCGTGCCGCCGTATTACGACTCCATGATTGGCAAACTTATCGCCTTCGGCGATACGCGCGAGATCGCGATGGCGCGTATGCGTATCGCGCTGAGTGAAATGGTCGTCGATGGCATCAAGACAAATATTCCCCTGCATCAATACTTACTGAACGACGCCGCGGTGCAAGCCGGCGGTGTGAACATTCATTATCTCGAAAAGCGTTTAGGTCTCAGTTAGTGCCGTGGTTGGAGGTGCGTGCGCACGTCGCGGCGTCGAATGCGGAAACGCTCGACGCGGCGCTTGCGGAGTGCGGTGCCATTTCCACCGCGCTCGAAGATCCGCGCACCGATAAGGGATTGTTCGAACCGACACCGGGAACCACTCCGCTGTGGGATACAGTGATCGTCAGCGCATTGTTCGCGCTCGAGAACGATCTCGACGCATTGCGCCGCTGCATCACCGCGAGCGTCGCACCGCATGCGCTTGCGCCCTGGGACGTGCAGCTCCTTGCCGATGCCGATTGGGAGCGGGCGTGGCTGGAACGCTTTCACCCGATCGATTTCGGTAACGGGCTCTGGATTTGCCCGAGCTGGCACACCCCGCCGGTTGCCGACGCCACGAATATCATTCTTGATCCCGGTTTGGCCTTCGGTACGGGCACGCACGCGACGACGGCCTTATGTCTACGTTGGCTCGCACGTCAGACGCTGGCCGACCAAGCCGTGCTCGACTACGGTTGTGGCTCGGGAGTTCTCGCGATTGCGGCGCTGCTGCGCGGCGCGGGACAAGCTGTCGGGGTCGATATCGATCCGGCGGCGTTGACGGTGGCGCAGGAAAACGCACAGCGCAACGGCGTCGCACCCCGACTGCGCCTCGTTTTACCCGCCAGCCTGCCCGCGGATGCGCGCTTTGATGTTGTCATCGCGAATATTCTGGCGCAGCCGTTAATCGATCTTGCGCCGACAATGAGTCGGCACGCACGCGAACGTTTACTATTATCCGGACTATTGGTAACGCAGGTCGATGAAGTCGCCGCGGCGTATCGCGGCTGGCGATTCACGATCGCGACGCAAGACGAATGGGCCTTATTGATCGGGAGCCGCGCACCTTAAAGATGTACACGCAATGCCCACACTGCCACACCATCTTCGCGCTAAAAGAGGAGCAGCTTGTTGCGCGCGAAGGCCGCGTGCGCTGCGGTCGCTGCCAACAAGTATTTCAAGGTGACGACTATATGTTCGACACCTTGCCGGAAGAGATCGGCACGCGCACGTCGGAAGCGGAGAATTCGGTGCCAGTGCGCGAACGTTATACGCCGCGTCCGCTCAACCCGGACGACTCGCGTATCCCGACGGTGGACGATCTGTCGTGGATGGAGGCGCAGATCAAACGTCGCCTGCATCGCCGGTGGTGGGCCTTTGGCAGCTTCGCCCTGTTATTGGTGTTGGCGACCCAAGCGGCTTATGCC
>CAZCAK010000425.1:0-1721 GCA_964496605.1 uncultured Acidiferrobacteraceae bacterium
GCAGTCCGCGGTACCATACTTTTAATACATCAATCGAATTAAGCGAAGTGATGTCATGACGCAAAATATCTTACAAATGCTGGTTACCGCCGTGAAAGAAAAGCGGTGTGTCGCTGTTCGCTATCGCGATCAGAACCAGATCCGCGTATTAGAACCGCATGTGATCTATACCGATGAAGGCGGCGAGATTGTTGCCGATTGCTATCAAACCCGCGGTTACTCTGCCGCCGGTCGTCCGACGCCCTTCTGGCGTCCATTTCGCATCAAGAAAATTACCGCGCTATCGGTGTTGAAAGAGACGTTTAGCCCGCGCCATACGGAAGGCTTTAGCGCCAGCAAGATTAAATATCGCAATGGGTTTATCGCTATGGTCGAGGAGGTCGACAGCAGCTCCGCCGCGACCAACTTTGTGTTGCCGATGCAGGCGGCACAAGAAATGGGCCCGGCCTTACCGAAGAACCCGCACCGCCGCTAACAGTTAGTTACGCCTCGGAAGCATCACGGCACGGATGCCGCCATCGAGGCGCGTTGTTCGTTCACTGCGTCGACGACGTCGTGGATTTCCTGAATATCACTTAAGTTAAGTACGCGATCCGCGAAGGCGTGTAGTTCGTCGTGGTTGCTCTCGCGCACAATTTTTTTGACCTCAAGCAACGTCGACGGGTGCATGCTGAATTCATCCAAACCCATCCCCAATAGCAGGCGCGTATAACGCGTATCGCCTGCCATTTCGCCGCACATCGCAACCGGAATGCCGGCCTTAATGCCGGCGCGAATGGTCATCGCAATCAAGCGCAATACCGCGGGATGCAGCGGATCGTACAGATAATTTACCGCGTTATCGACACGATCAATCGCCAAGGTGTATTGGATAAGGTCGTTGGTACCGAGCGAGAAGAAATCCAAATGCGCCGCGAACAAATCCGCCGCAATCGCTGCGGCCGGGACCTCGATCATGCCGCCAACCGGCATCGTATCGTCGAACGGCAGCCGCTGTTCCCGTAGCTCCGCCTTGACCTCGCGCAGTAGCTCGACCACGCGTGTGACTTCGCTCACCGTCGTCAACATTGGGATCATCATTCGCACCGGCCCTAAGGCGCTGGCGCGCAAAATCGCACGCAACTGTGGTCGAAAGAAGCTCGTATCTTGAAGACACAGTCGCACCGCGCGCAAACCGAGTGCGGGATTGATTGTGCTTACGGTGCGCACGCTATCAACCTGTTTGTCGGCGCCGAGGTCCAGTGTGCGAATCGTTACCGGATGTCCGGCAAGCGCCTTCACCACCTTCGCGTAAGCGTGATATTGCTCTTCCTCGTCCGGTGTCTGCGCGCGATTCATAAACAGAAACTCAGTGCGATAGAGGCCGATACCCGGTGCGGCAACGCGCTCGACGAGTTTGATATCCTCGGGTAGCTCAATATTTGCGAGTAACGAAACGCGGTGACCGTCGCGTGTCACCGCGTCGCTTGCCTTCAGCGTATCGAGCTCGGTGCGGAAACGGATAATGTCTTTTTGGCGCCGTCGGTAATCCGCGACCAACTCGGATTCCGGTGCGACTAAAATACATCCGCGCTTGCCGTCGACAATAAGCTCTTCTTCGTAGCGAATGTAATTCGTGGCACCGTGCGCCCCGACAACGGCGGGGATGCCAAGACTGCGCGCTAGAATGGCGGTGTGGGAGATCGGTCCGCCGAGGTCAGTTACGAACGCCGAGATGCCCT
>CAZCAK010000426.1:0-1710 GCA_964496605.1 uncultured Acidiferrobacteraceae bacterium
TTTTGCCGTACATGCTTTTTTCTTTCCAGACGCCGTACTTCTCCAGGACCTTTTTGCTTTCGTCGCTCAAAAGCGGAAACGGAAGGTTGAATTTGTCCCGGAAGGAATCGTGCGATTTGAGCGAATCCGCGCTGACGCCGTAAATGACCGTGTCCTTGCTCTGAAATTTTTTGTAGGAATCCCGGAAATCGCAGGCCTCCTGCGTGCAGCCGGGCGTATTGTCCTTGGGATAAAAATACAATACGAGATTTCGGCCGCGTAACTCGGAAAGATTGAAGGTTTGATCGCCGGTCGCGTGGACCTCGATATCGGGTATGGGTTCGCCAAGCTGCGCCTTGCGCATACGATTCTCCGTTAGACCTACGGGTTGCGCCTGTGTGAGTGGAGCCTAGTGTATCAGGCCGGCAGAAACCGCATAGGGGCGCTGCCCGGCGGATTGACGCAGCGTTGGTTTTGCATTTCCAAATTTTGGGAGTAGACTTTCCGGCAGGGCGGATCCCGACCGATGCCACAAATTAAAAAGTCCTCAGGACTCCGATAGTGGCGGCGCGGCGGAAACTCGAGTGGTTATGAGATGTTTCTGTTACTACGGATTCGGCGGCCGACCTACAGAGTCGCAGTTGTCCTTCAGCAGTTAACCATTCACTTACTCTCGGGGCCTTCGGGGCTATCCCGGTGTTTCCCGCTATCCTGGCGTGCGTTCGCGCGCCCTAACGCGTATTTACGCGATGTTGTTTATTGGAATTTCTACGTCCCGGCGCTGCAGCCTCTGCGTCGCGGGCAACTAGCCTGTCGTCTAGATCCCCAACCAGATTAACGCTGTCCTGTCTTTTCAGGATAAGGAACTATGAGCACGAGTATGAGAGCGAGAAAAGAGCGAGTGGTCGCAAAATCGTACGAAACCACCACCCTACGCCCGGCGAAGGCCTACGTACCTGCGGGTAACGGTGCGCAAATGAATCGACGTTCGGTCGATGCGGAGCTGCGCAAATTGCTCGACGCCCTGAAGGCGGCGCGCAAGGGCGATTTCTCCGCGCGCGTGAAATTCAGAGAAGGTATTCTCGGCGAAATCGCCGAGACCTTTAACGAGGTCATGGAAAATAACGAGACCTGGAGTAAGGAATTGGTGCGTGTCGGTCGCGTGGTCGGCCGCGACGGCAAGATGACGGCGCGTGCGTCGCTCGGTCCTGTGACCGGTTCGTGGGCGACGATGGTGGATGCGTTTAACTCCCTGATCGGCGATTTGGTGCAGCCTACGACCGAGGTCGCGCGCGTTATCAGTGCGGTGGCAGAAGGCGATTTGTCGCAAAAAATTCCCTTGGAAATTTCCGGACGCCATATCAAAGGCGAGTTTCTACGCATCGCCAAGACGGTTAATACCATGGTGGACCAATTGCGTTCGTTCGCGGCGGAAGTGACACGCGTGGCGAAGGAAGTGGGTATCGAAGGTAAGCTTGGTGGACAGGCAAAGGTGAAAGGCGTGTCTGGTACTTGGAAAGACCTGACGGACAACGTGAATGGTCTTGCCGGTAACTTGACGTCGCAAGTGCGTAACATCGCGCTGGTCACGACGGCGGTCGCGAACGGTGACTTGTCACAGAAAATTACCGTCGACGCGCGTGGCGAAATTATGGAATTGAAAAACACCATTAACGTCATGGTGGATCAATTACGTTCGTTCGCGGCGGAAGTGACGCGTGTGGCGAAAGA